>NZ_JBFUEO010000020.1:0-83170 GCF_056403935.1 Pedococcus sp. P2_E4
CGGCATCGTGGCCTGCGCCGTCGCCGCCGGAGTCCTGGCCGCCGTCGTGCTGCCGGAGCGCAACGCCGGCATCGGGACGGCCCTGGTGTTCGCGGCGATCGCCGGCACCGTGCTCGGGGCGCGAGCGTGGCGCTCCCGTGGCGCGTCACCCGTCGACGCCACCAGACCGGGCGAGGTCGGTGCAGGCGGCTCCGTGGCAGCCCACGGGCGGCGGTGGAGTCGGCTCGACACGCTCGACGCCGGGCTCGTGGGCCTGCTGATCGCCACCCTGTTCGTCCGCGACGCCCACTGGATCACCATCCTGTGCCTGCTCGCGGGCCTCGCCCTCGTGGCGGTCAACTCGACCCGGGCGGCCTCGGTCCTGGCGCTGCTGGCGACGGCTGCGGCGGTGCCGCTCGCCGCCATACGGGGTCTGCCCTGGCTGGGGCGCACCCTCAAGCCGCGCAGCAGCATCCAGACGTGGATCCCCGCTGCCCGGGCGACGGCGCTCTCGATCGTGCTGCTCCTCGTCTTCGGGGCACTCTTCGCCTCCGCGGACGCGCTGTTCGCCTCGTGGGTCGACGCGATCACACCCGACATCACGTGGAACGACCTGCCGGCCCGGTTCGTCCTGGCGGTCTTCACCGCGTCCGGCACCCTCGCCGCGGCCTTCGTGAGCCTCGCCCCGCCGGCTGTCGACCGGGTCCGCCTGCCGGGAGCGCCGAGCCGCCGCACGTTCGAGTGGCTCGCGCCGGTCATGGCCGTCAATGCCATGTTCGCGCTGTTCCTCATCGCCCAGGCGACCGCGCTGTTCGGTGGGCACGACTACCTCCAGCGCACCACCGGGCTGACCTACGCCGACTACGTGCACCAGGGCTTCGGGCAGCTCACGGTCGCCACCATCCTGACCCTGACGGTGGTCGGCTGGGCAGCGCGCAAGGCCGCTCCGGGCCGGGTCCGCGACCTCGCCCTCGGCGCCCTGTGCGCGATGACGATCGTCGTCGTCGTGTCGGCCCTGCACCGGATGAGCCTGTACGAGGAGGCCTACGGCTTCACCCGCCTGCGCCTGCTGGTGTCGGTGTTCGAGGGCTGGCTCGGGGTCGTGGTCCTGCTCGTCATGGCCGCGGGTGTCGTGCGCGCCCGCGGCTGGCTCGTCCCCGTGGCGGTGCGGCTCGGCGCGGTCGGCCTGCTCGGCCTCGCGGTGTTCAACCCCGACCTCTACATCGCGGAGCACAACCTGGCCCGCGACACCTCGACCGTCGGGATCGACTGGCAGTACCTCGGCGACCTGTCGACCGACGCCTACCCGGCCATCTGGCAGCTCGGCGACACCGAGTTCGCGTGCGTGACGCGGTTCCGCGACGCGGGGTCGAGGGACGACTGGCTGGAGTGGAACCTCTCGCGCGACCGCGCCGCCGACCTCGTCGCCAGCCGTCCGCCGGCGGGCCGGAGCGGTGACCCGACCACAGTCGCCTGCCCTGGCACCGGCGGCTGACGCCGGATGCCGCTACGCGTCTCCCAGTCCCGCGCGAGCGGCGGCGATGGCGGCGAACTCGCTGATCCCGAGCTGCTCGCCGCGGGTCCGGGGGTCGATCCCGGCCGCGCGCAGGCACTCCTCGGCCCGGGGCGCCGACCCGGCCCAGCCCGACAACGCGGCACGCAGGGTCTTGCGCCGCTGGGCGAACGCGGCGTCGATGCAGGTGAAGGTGTCGCGCCGGCTCGCCGTCGTGTCGGGCAGCGCCCGGCGCTCCATCAGCACGAGCCCGGACTCGACGTTCGGGACCGGCCAGAACACGCTGCGGGGCACGGTCCCCGCGAGCCGCACCGCGGCATACCAGGCGGCTTTGACGCTGGGCACGCCGTAGGCCTTCGACCCCGGCACCGCGGCCAGCCGTTCGGCCACCTCGAGCTGCACCATGACGAGGACCCGCTCGAGCGTCGGGAACGCCTCGAGGAACGACAGCACCACGGGCACGGAGACGTTGTACGGCAGGTTCGCGACCAGGGCCGTGGGTTGCGGGTCGGGCAGCTCGCGCACCTGCATCGCGTCCGCCTGCACGAGGGTGAGCCGTGAGGCGTATGCCGGGGCGAGCCTGGCCACCGTGCCCGGCAGCGCCGCCGCGAGGGTCGGGTCCACCTCCACCGCCGTGACGTGTCCGACCTCGGGGAGCAGGGCGAGGGTGAGGGACCCCAGCCCGGGGCCGACCTCGACCACGCTGTCGTGCGGTCCCACACCGGCGAGCCGCACGATCCGCTTGACGGTGTTGGCGTCGACGACGAAGTTCTGGCCCCACTGCTTGGTGGGTCGCACGCCCAGCGCGGCCGCGATCTCACGGATCTGGGCGGCGCCCAGGAAGCCGCTCGGCTCGTGCTCGGACATGGACGGAAGCCTAGGGCCCGGCGCGGCGACGCCCGGAGGAGGGCATGCGACGGCGCCCCGGACCGAGGTGGTCCGGGGCGCCGTCACGGTGCCGTCAGGCGAGGTCACGCAGCGTGCGCGCAACCCCAGGGGCCGAGGCCCGCCTTGGCGTAGTAGCGGTTGGCGACGGTGATCTGCTCGGCGCGCGACGCGAGGTCGGCGCGCGGGGCGAAGTCGGCGCCACCGTTGGCCAGCCAGGACGACGTCGCGAACTGCAGGCCGCCGTAGTAGCCGTTGCCGGTGTTGATCGACCAGTTGCCACCGGACTCGCACTGGGCGATGCGGTCCCACATCGCGGCGTTGGAGAGGTTGATGCCTGCGCCGGAGGTGTTGCCGGCGCTGGGGGCCGGGGTGCTCGGGCGCGACTTGGTGCCCACCGCGAGGACCCTGGCCACCGGCTGCTCGGTCACGGTGGAGCCGATCGCCTTCTTGCTCTCGACCTTGCCGTCGACCTTGATGATCTTGTAGGTCACGACCTTGGCGCCGTCGGAGCCGGCCTTGAGCGTCTTGGTCTGGCCCTTGTAGAGCGTCGAGTCGGACTTCCTGGTGACCGGGGCCGGGACGACCTGCGTCGCCTTGACCTGGGAGGCGGTCACGCGCTGGACGGCGATCTTGAGGCCGTCGGTGACCGCGGTCGTGAGGCCGGGCTTCACGCGGTCGTCGGAGTCCTGACGCACGCCGAGCTCGGTGAGGACGTCACCCACGGTGGCGCCGGTGGAGGTGCCGGTGAGGTTCTTGCCGTCCACCCGGACGACGACGTCCTTGGGGGTGGTCACGGAGAGGACCAGGCCCTGGCGGCCCAGCGTCTGCGAACGCGACGCGGAGAGCTTGGCGGAGTCGGCACGGATGCCGAGCTCCTGGAGGGCTGCGTCGACCGTCGTGGCAGTCGTCCAGTACTCACGGGTCGTGCCGTCGATGGTCACCGTCAGCTTGCGGCCGTAGCGGACGACGACCTTCTGGCCGTCCGACACCGCAGCGCCCGGGGCCGGGACGACGACGTCGTGCGAGCCGACGCGGATGTCCTGCTTGCTGAGGATGTCACCCACGGTGCTGCCGAAGGCGTGGACCGTGGAGGTCTTGCCATCGACGGACAGGGTGACGGACTTGTCGAGGTGCGAGACGCCGACGGCGCCGGCGACGAGGGTGGTCACCACAGCAGCCTGGGCGATACGCCTGACGGGACGATTGATCACGATGCTCCAGAGTTCGTGCTCCCCGGGCATCGGTTCGGGCGTCGTGTCCCATGCGGATGCGGCTCGGGCCGCTACATGGTGAGGGGGCGGATCAGGCCTGCCGTCGTGGCAGTCTGAGCGCCCCCGCTCACGTCGCCCGAGGTCTCCGACCCCGGCCAACAGTCATCAACCATGACGTGGTAGCGGACAAAGGTCAAATTTCGATAACGGAATCCCCAGTCCTTGGCCAAGTCCTGGCGTCCATCCGGTAGATGGTCGCCGCGGGGTCGCCGCGCCGGCGTCCGGCGGCGTCCGGCGGCGTCCGGCGGGCTCAGGAGCCCGTCACCAGGGCCCGTAGACCGCCTCGGAGTTGGCGCTGACCGCCTCGCACAGCGTCGGCACGGCGACCCCCATCACGCCGGCCATGGCCCGCACGGTGAGGGGCACGAGGTAGGGCGCGTTCGTGGCTCCCCGCCACGGCGCGGGGGTCAGGTAGGGGGCGTCGGTCTCGACCAGGACCCGGTCGAGCGGCGTGACCGACAGGGCGTCCCGCAGCCCGCGCGCGTTCTTGAACGTCACCGTGCCCGCGAACGACAGGAAGTAGCCGCGGTCCGCGCAGGTGCGGGCCATCGACACGTCGCCGGAGAAGCAGTGCATGACCGTCCGGTCGGGCGCCCCCTCCTCCTCGAGGATGCGCAGCACGTCGTCGTGCGAGTCGCGGTCGTGGATCTGCAGGGCCTTGCCGGTGCGCTTGGCGAGGTCGATGTGCCAGCGGAACGAATCCTGTTGCGCCCCAGCGCCCTCAGGGCCCGTGCGGTAGTAGTCCAACCCCGTCTCGCCGATGACCCGCACCCTGGGGTGGGCCGCCAGCACCTCGATCTCCGCGTAGGCCGCGTCGAGCTCCCCCCTCGCGGCGAGCCTGGGCGCCTCGTTGGGGTGGAGGGCCACGCCGCCCAGCATCGCCGGGTGCTGGTCCACCATCTCGACCGTGAACCGTGCGCCCGGCAGGTCGCACCCGATCTGGACGACGCGGTCGACGCCGACTGCCCTGGCTGCGGCGAGCGCGGCGGCCACGTCGGGGGCGTCCTCACCGTCGCGCGCGATGTCGAGGTGCGTATGGTTGTCGACGACCGGGATGGGCAGCGCGTCGGGGGCGTCGGGCACCCGCCCGTGACCGCTGCGGCCGCCGCTCTCCCTGCCCTGCTCCGGTGCCATCTCGTCCGCTCGCCAGCTCTGCTCGGGGGCCCCGGTCGTCAGCTCTGCTCGAGCCGGGCGAGCTCGTCCTCGACCACCGACTCGTCGAGCTTGGTGAAGATCGGTGTGGGCTTTACCACAGTGGCCCCGACGACGACCGGCACGGACGCCCACTGCGGGGTCCCGGAGTACTCGCCGGTGATGATCGGGTAGGTGCGCCCAGCGTCGGAGTCGTCGAGCCCCTGGACGTCGCGCAGCTCGGGCATGGGCATGAACCCGCCCTCGCCTCCGAACGCCGCATGCACCTGGTTGGACGAGTGGGGCAGGAACGGCGCCAGCACCCGGTTGAGGTCGGCCACGCACTGGGCCAGCGTGTGGAGGACCGTCGCCAGCCGCTCGCGCTGGTCGTCACCCTTGAGCTTGAACGGCTCGGTGTCGGTGACGTACTTGTTGACCTCGCCGACGGTGCGCATCGCCTCGGCGACCGCCGACTTGATCCGCTGCTTGGCCAGCAGGCCGCCGACCGTGTCGAAGGACGCGAGCACCTTGGCGCGCACCGCCTCGTCGACAGGCTCGAGCGCCCCGGGCTTCGGGACCTCGCCGAAGTTCTTGGCGATCATCGCGGCAGTGCGGTTGACGAGGTTGCCCCAGCCCGCGACGAGCTCGGAGTTGTTGCGCTGGACGAACTCCGCCCAGGTGAAGTTCGCGTCCTGGTTCTCCGGGCCCGCAGCGCAGATGTAGTAGCGGATCGCGTCCGGCCCGTATCGGTCGAGGACGTCGCGAATGTAGATGACGTAGCCGCGCGAGGTGGAGAACTGCTTGCCCTCCATCGTGAGGTACTCGCTCGACACGACCTCGGTCGGCAGGTTGAGCACCCCGAACTCACCGGGCTCTCCCCCACGACTGCCGCGACCGGCATACCCGAGGAGCTCTGCCGGCCAGATCTGGGAGTGGAAGGTGATGTTGTCCTTGCCCATGAAGTAGTAGGACAGGGCCTCGGGGTCGTTCCACCACTCGCGCCAGCGGTCGGGCTCGCCCTGGCGCCGAGCCCACTCGACCGACGCCGAGAGGTAGCCGATGACCGCGTCGAACCAGACATAGAGGCGTTTGGCCGGCTGGTCGACCCATCCCTCGAGCGGCACCGGGATGCCCCAGTCGATGTCGCGGGTCATCGCGCGCGGGCGGATCTCGTCGAGGATGTTGAGGCTGAACTTGATGACGTTGGGGCGCCACGTGCCCGACTCGGCGCGACCCTCGAGCCACTCGCGCAGCGCATCCGCGAGCGCCGGCAGGTCGAGGAAGAAGTGCTGGGTCTCGATGAACTCCGGGACCTCGCCGTTGACCTTGGACCTCGGGTTGATGAGGTCGGTCGGCTCGAGCTGGTTGCCGCAGTTGTCGCACTGGTCGCCGCGGGCCTCGGGGTAGTCGCAGATCGGGCAGGTGCCCTCGATGTAGCGGTCGGGCAGGGTGCGCCCGGTCGACGGCGAGATGGCTCCGCGCGTGGTCTGCTCGACCATGTAGCCGTTCTTCCAGACCTGGGTGAACAGCTCCTGCGCGACCGAGTAGTGGTTGGCCGTCGTGGTGCGCGTGTAGAGGTCGTAGGAGCAGCCCAGGTCGGCGAGCTCCGCCGCGATGATCGCGTGGTTCTTGTCGACGAGCTCCTGGGCGGTCACGCCCTCCTTGTCGGCGAGGACGAGGATCGGGGTGCCGTGCTCGTCCGACCCGCTGACCATGAGGACGTCGTTGCCTGCCATCCGCATGTACCGACTGAACACGTCGGAGGGCACGGCGAACCCGGCCACGTGGCCGAGGTGCCGCGGGCCGTTGGCGTACGGCCAGGYGACGGCGGAGAGGACCTTCATGGCTCGAATCCTAGGGGTGGGTGCCAAGCGGGTTTCCGGCCCGTCCGTATGCAGCCCACTCGCCGAGGTGCCGAAAGGAGCGTGTCGCGGCCGTGATCCACGTACCCTGTGACCGCCATACTCACGCCCCAGGGGGATCCACAGCCATGCCGCGCCACCGCCCGTCCCGCATCCTTGCCCTCGCGACGCTCGCAGCCGTCGCCACCGCCCTTGTCGCCGCACCGTCCCAGGCCGCGACCTCGAAGGGCTCGATGACCTCGACCGCCAGCGCCGACCAGCGGCGGGACTCGCTCGTCGCAGCGTCCGCGGCGGAGCCTGCCCTCGGCCGCCTCGGCGGCGCCAACCGCTACGCCACCGCAGTCGCGATCTCCAGCAGCGTCTGGGACGACGGCGCGGCCTACGGCCAGCACGTCTACGTGGCATCGGGCGAGAACTTCCCCGACGCCCTGGCTGGTGGGCCCGCGGCGGCGAGCCAGGGCGAGCCGCTGCTGCTGGTCCCGAGGAGCGGCACGCTGCCGACCGTGGTGGCGACCGAGCTGAAGCGGCTCAAGCCCAGCTACATCACGATCTTCGGCGGCACCGGCGCCGTCAGCGCGGGCATGGCCACCCAGCTCAAGGCCCTCGCGGACACCAAGGAGGTCTATCGCGAGGCCGGTGGCGACCGGTACGAGACCGCGATGCGCCTGGCGAACTACGCCACCACCTGGGTGGGTAACACCCCGAACTACCCCGACGTGGTCTACGTCGCGAACGGCGCGACCTTCGCCGACGCCCTGAGCGGTGGAGCAGCGGCAGCGCTCGACGGCGCACCGCTGCTGCTCACCCCGCGGGACCGGCTCAACGACTGGACCGCGGGCGCACTGGCCCAGATCAAGCCGGCCAAGATCGTCGCCCTCGGTGGGACGGGCGCGATCTCGACCGCGGCCTTCACCCAGCTCAAGGGGTACGCGCCGACCGTCGTCCGGATCGGCGGGGTGGACCGATACGACACCTCGGCGCGGCTGTCGAAGGCGTCGTTCCCGGTGGCCACCGATGCCACCGAGGTCTTCCTGACCAACGGGCTGTCCTACCCCGACGCGCTGGCTGCGACGCCGGCGGTGGGGGTCCTCGGGGACGTCTCGCTGCTGCTGACCCGGCCGACCTGCGTTCCCGCGAAGCCGTACGCCGAGGTCAACCGCATCCAGCCCGACTTCATCACCGCGATCGGCGGCAAGGCTGCGGTCTCCGACGACGCCCTCAGCGGGCGCCCCTGCTGACGGCGTCCCGCTCGGCTCACGTCGGTGCGCCTGGCCCACACCTCGGGGGATCGCCGACACGTTGTTGCGCACCGTCTTGGGTGCGAGGAACAGCTCGCTGGCGATCTGCCCGTTGGACCGGCCGGCGGCGATGAGGTCCAGCACCTCACGCTCACGCTCGGTCAGCATCGGGAACTGCGTGGCCTCCCGGGCGGCCGACGGCGCCAGCAGCTCACCGATCCGCGAGGCCAGCGAGGCCCCGAACACGACGCCCCCCGCGTGGACCGCGGTGATCGCCCGGGTGACCTCGTCCTGCGACGCTCCCTTGACGAGGTAGCCGCGGGCCCCGGCCCGCATCGCGGACAGCAGGGTGCCGTCGTCCTCGCCCATGGTGAACACCAGGATGCCGACCCCCGGCTGGCTCGCCACGATCTGCCGGGTCGCCTCGATCCCGTTGAGGTTCGGCATCTGGATGTCCATCACCACCACGTCGGGGTGGACCGACGCGGCCAGCGCGACCGCCTCGACCCCGTCTGCCGCGCGACCGACGACCTCGATGTCGGGGTGCGGTTCGAGCAGCGTGGCCAGCCCGTCGCGGAAGACGGGGTGGTCGTCGGCGACCAGCACGCGGATCGGCCCGCCGTTCATGCCCTGCCCTGCGCCATCGGCAACCACGCCCTCACTGTCGTCCCACCCTGCGGCGGGCACACCACGTCATACCGTCCGCCGAGCTCGTCGACCCGCTCACGCATCGACCGCAACCCGACCCCTGCCACCACATCCTCCGCGATGCCGCCGCCGTCGTCACGCACCTGCACGGCCAGCTCTCCGTCGACCACCCGCAGGGTGACCGTGCACGCGGCGGCGGCTGCGTGCCGCCCCACGTTCGTGAGGGCCTCCGACACGATCCGGTATGCCGCGACCTCCACGGCCGCGGGCAGCCCCGAGACCTCGTCGGCCTCGACCCGTACGTCCAGGCCCGACGTGCGCAGCCGCTCGGCCTGCTGCTGGACGGCCGCGAGCAGGCCGAGGTCGTCGAGGGCCGGGGGCCGCAGCCCGTGGACCAGCCGTCGCACGTCGGCGAGCGCCTCGGTGATCTCGGCGCGCGACTGCAGGACCAGCCGGCGGGCGGTCTCGGGGTCGCTGTCGACGGCGTTGCCCGCGGCGTCCAGCCGCATCGCCACCCCGCCGAGGACCGGGCCGAGCCCGTCGTGCAGGTCCCGGCGGATCCGTCGGCGGTCGTCCTCGCGGGCGAGCACGAGCTGTTCGCGCGACTCCTGGAGGTCGCGAGCCAGCAGGCTGCTGCGCACGGCGATGGCGGCCTGCCGGACGACGTCGACGAGGAGCACCTGGTCGCGGCGCGACAGCATCCCCCGGATGCCGCCGTCGGGCAGCTCGATCGACCCGATCCGCTCGCCGCGGTACGAGATCGGGAACGACCGGGTCGCCGACGGGGTGCTGCCGTGCGTCGCCGCGACCCCCTCCCCGCCGCGGCCGAGGACCTCGACCCTGACCCAGGGCACCCGGAAGGCCTCCGCCACGGCCGTCGCCAGGGTCGGCAGCTGCTCCTCCAGCCCACCGGACTGCTCGAGCCGCTCGGCCAGTGCCGACACCACCTCGTACCGCTGGCCGCGTCGACCGAGCACCCGCCGGCGCACCTGCGCGGTGAGCCACGACCGCAGCGGGCCGTAGGCCGCCACGGCCAGCACGAGGACGAGCACGGTGACCTGCCGCTCCTCGAACCGGTCCCCGAGCAGCGCGGCGGCACCGGCGAGGACCAGCAGGTCGAGCACCACGAACCCGGCCGCGATGCCGCCGTAGACGAGCGTGCCCCCGACGAGCGCGTCGATGTCCCCCGTCTGGGGCCGCACCACGCCGATCACGAGGGAGACACTGGTGGCGACGAGGGCCAGCACCAGGGCGGCGAACCCGACCGGCCCGTTCACGTCGAGGAGCATCACGCCGCCGGCCAGTAGGCAGACGATCGCCGCCCAGAGCAGCCAGCGCAGCTGGGTCCGCTCCTCCCCGGTCGACCGCGCGTGCCGGGCGAAGACGACCGCGGCGGCCAGCGGCATCGCCAGCATCGTGAGCACCTGGCCGACCCGGATGGTCACGACGGCGGCGGCGTCCGACAGGGGCAGCGCCACCCCGGGCAGCAGCGCCACCACGTCGTCGGGCAGCCTCCCGTCGTAGATCGCGCTGTCGGGCGCGAGCACCAGGCTGAGCGGCAGCGCGAGCGACATCGCGAGGGCAGCCACGCCCACGGGGCGCCAGCGCCCCTCGGGAAGCCGGCCGCTCGGGTAGAGCACGAGCAGCACGGGCAACGCGACGAGGAGGAACGACCCCGCCTCCGAGACGACCCAGAAGGCCAGCCCACTCAGGGGCAGCACCGGCCGCTCGTGCAGGCCCACCACGGCATACGACTCGCACAGTCCGTCGACCGCCCAGAAGGCGCCGGTCGCGGCGAGGACGACCCCCACGACGTGCCGCGGCCGGAAGGCGAGGATCGCCGCTCCGCAGAGCCCCACGAACGCACCGATCGACCCGCTGACGGCCCCGCGCTCGGACACGTAGGTCGCCCGCTGCGCGTCGGTGGCCATCGCGTCCAGGACGAGACAGCCGACCACGACCCCGAGGAGGCCGGCGACCAGGAGCGTCGGCACCAGGCGGCCGCGCACCCGCAGCGCCGATGCGGGCGCGACGAGGTCGGTGGCAGCGGTCACCGCGCCAGTCTGCCCGCGAGGCTGTCCCGTCGTCAGGGGATTGCCGTCCCGACCTCACGGGACACGACGACGGGACGAGATCAGGGACACCGCTCCCTGACTCCCGGGCCGGCGGGCGCCGGACAGTTCTGGTCAGCGGCACCGACCGGGTGCCGAGAACCGTTCGAGGAGAACACCATGTCGCTCACCCAGACCCCGGCTCCGGCCCGCTCGGACCTGGCCACCCCCACGACGTCCGGCCGCCCCGGGCGCACCTACCCGTACCGCGTCCACGGCACCATCCTCACCGCCGGCGCCGTCGCGTGGTCGATCGCCATCGCCCTGTTCGGCGCCGACCCCGGCGACAAGACCGTGCCACTCGTCGGGTTCGCGATCGGCTCCGGCTTCTTCCAGCTCGGCGTCATGGCGCTGCTCCGCGTGCTGTGGCGCTCGCAGGCACTCGGCTCCGGCCGCCTGGCCCGCTTCTTCCTGCGCGCCGAGGCCGTCGTCCTCAGCCTGGCGATCGGCTCGACCACCGTCGACGCGCTGCGTCTGTCGGACCTGACCCAGCCCGGCTGGCTGATGTTGGACCTGTGCTGGCCGCTGTCGATGCTCGGCATGTTCGCGATCGGCGTCCGGATCGCCATCGCCGGTCGCTGGCAGGGCGTCTCGCGGTTCTGGCCGATGGTCGCCGAGAGCTGGGCCGTCGTCACCGTGCCGTCCCTCGCGATCGGTGGCCCGTCGCTCGCCCGCGTCGTGGGAGCCCTGCACCTGCTCGTCGGCTACTCGGTGCTCGGCCAGATCGTCGCCCGCAAGCGTGGTGACGCCTGAGCTGGAGTGCCAGCCAAGACCCAGACAGAGGTGTGCCGGGTGCGGACGTGCGCACCCTCGGTGATGATCCCGTCGACGCCCCACGAGATGCCGCGGCTCATGTCGCCACCGAAGTTCACGGTCCAGACGTGGGTCTGCATCCCCAGCTCGTGGATGCGGTCGACCATCGCCTCGTTCATGTTGCCCAGGGCCGGGTTGAAGGCGTCCAGCCACAGGCTGCCGGCCACCAGCTCCTCGTCGGTCGGGACCCCGTAGTGCAGCAGCGCGACGGGCACGTCGGGTGCCAGGTCGTGGTACGCCCTGAGCCAGGGCTGGTCCCCGGCCTGCATGAGGACCCGACCGGACGCGAGCGCCTTGCCGAACGCGGGGATGGAGCGCAGCTCCTTGTCGATGTCGCGCTCGATGCCGGGGAAGGCCCACGGGTCCTTGGCCTCCAGCAGCATGCTGGCGCGGCCACCGATCGCCTCGACCCACTCGCGCAGCGTCAGGATCCGCTGTCCGGCGTACGCCGAGCTGAACCACGACCCCGCGTCGAGCTGCTTGATCTCGGCCAGCGTGAAGTCGGCGACGTTCCACGGCGCGCGGTCGGGGAAGACCTGCTCGACGTCGGTGGTGCGGGTGAGCTGCCGGTCGTGCGTGATGACCAGCGCGCCGTCCTTGGTGCGCATGATGTCGTTCTCGATGTAGTCGGCGCCCTGCTTGAGCGCCAGCTGCACCGAGGCGAGGGTGTTCTCGGGAGCCATGGCGCCGGAGCCGCGGTGGGCGATGACCGCGACGTCAGTGGAGCCGGAGCCTGCCCCGGATCCCGTCTGGGAGCCTGTCTGGGAGCGGTCACCGGAGTCGGCGGCGAGTGCCGACGGTGCGGCCCCGACCACCGCCAGCAGGCAGGCCACCAGGACGGCCAGGACACGTGGGGACGTCATCGAAGTTTCCTCCTCGAAATGCCGTGTGTGCGGACACAGCGGGATGTAAGCGGTTACATCGGACAGTCCACGACTCAAGCAGACTCGGCCGCCCGACGGGCCGGTAACCAGCACGCAATCGGTGAACGGTCCTGGCCGGGCTGCCCCGGCACTCCCTGCTCCCCCGCGCGGAACCCGGCACCGCGGCCCGGCGTCCAGTAGACATGTCTCGACAGGTGCACCGCACCACGACTGGAGGTGTCCGATGATCGCCGCACTGACCGGCATGGGGCTGTCCGCGGCAGCGGGGCTCAACGCCTACATCCCGTTCCTCATCGTGGCGCTGGTCGCGCGCTTCACCGACTTCCTCACGCTCCCCCAGTCGTACTCGTGGATCGAGTCGTGGTGGGCCATCGGCGCGGGGGCCGTCCTCCTGCTGACCGAGGTCGTCCTCGACAAGGTCCCTGCGGTCGACACCGTCAACGACGCCGTGCAGACGTTCATCCGCCCGAGCATGGGCGGGCTGATCTTCGCCGCCACCTCGGCTGCCGAAGGGCTCGACCACTCCACGTGGATGACCCAGAACCCCTGGGTCGGCGTCGTGCTCGGCATCATCACCTCCGGGCTCGTCCACACCGGCAAGACCGTCGCCCGCCCGGCGATCAACGCCGGGACCCTCGGCTTCGGCGCACCGATCGCCTCGACCGTCGAGGACGGCGCCTCGGTCGGCCTCAGCCTCGTGGCGCTGTTCATCCCGGTCCTCGTCGTGGTGGCGCTCGTCGCCCTCGCCTGGCTGCTCATCTGGCTCTGGTTCAAGGTCCGTCGCTGGCGTCGTCGACGGGACCAACGGGCCGCCCTCGCGTGAGCGGGTCAGCCGCCACCGCGACACTGGTCGCATGACGGTGCCCGTGTCCGCGCCCTCGCGGCGCACCCTGCTGGCCGAGACGGTGCTCGTGCTCGGGGTGAGCCTCGGCGCCTCGGCGGTCTGGTCGGTCCTGTCGATCGTCAACAAGCTCACCCAGAACGTCGCGCTCAACCAGCAGACGACGGGCATGAACAACTCGGTCACGCCGGACCGACCCTGGCTCGACCTCGCCTACCAGCTCGTGGGGATCGTGGTCGCGCTGGTGCCGGTCGCCCTCGCCCTGCACCTGATGACCCGAGACCGCCCGGACGCCCGGCACGCGATCGGGTTCGACTGGCGCCAGCCGGCCCGCGACCTGCTGCGTGGCGCCGCCCTCGCTGCGGCGGTGGGCCTGCCCGGGCTCGGTCTCTACGCGGCGGCCAAGGCCGCGGGCCTCAACACCACGATCGCCGCCGCCAACCTGACCGACCACTGGTGGACCATCCCGGTGCTGGTGCTGGCGGCCGCCCAGAACGCGGTCCTCGAGGAGGTCGTCATGGTCGGCTACCTGTTCTCGCGCTGGCTGCGCGCCGGCTGGTCCGTGCCGACCGTGATCGTCGTGTCAGCGCTGATCCGCGGCTCCTACCATCTCTACCAGGGCTTCGGCGGCTTCGCCGGCAACCTCGCGATGGGGCTGCTGTTCGGCTGGGTCTACACCCGCACGCGGCGCGTGGGTCCCCTCGTCGTGGCGCACACGCTGCTCGACGTGGTGGCCTTCGTGGGCTACGCCCTGCTCAAGGACCACCTCGGCTGGCTCACCTGAGGCGGCCAGCCTCCACGGCCGCGTCGTACAGCGCCTTCTTCGACAGGCCCGTGCTCGCCGCCACGTCGGACGCCACGTCCTTGAGCCGCTCGCCTGCCGCGACCCGCTCCCGTATGCCGGGCAGCGCCTCCTCGAGCGAGGTCGCCCTGGGCGTCGCCCCGGCGACCACGACGGTGATCTCACCGCGCACCCCCTCCGCGGCCCAGGTGGCCAGCTCGGCCACCGGGCCGCGGCGCACCTCCTCGTAGGTCTTGGTGAGCTCACGGCATACAGCCGCTCGCCGGTCAGGGCCGAACGCCTGCGCCATCGCCTCCAGGGTGGCGTCGATGCGGTGGGGCGCCTCGAAGAACACCATCGTCCGGCGCTCGTCGGCGAGGCCTGCGAGCATCCGCGCCTTCTCCCCCGGCTTGCGCGGCAGGAACCCCTCGAAGCAGAACCGGTCCACGGGCAGGCCCGAGACCGCGAGCGCCATCAGCACGGCGCTCGGGCCGGGCACGCACGTGACCCTCACCCCGGCGTCCACCGCCGCGGAGACCAGGCGGTAGCCAGGGTCGGACACCGACGGCATACCGGCGTCCGTCACGACCACGACCCGGTCACCGGCACGCAGCCGCTCGGCGAGCTCTGGTGTCCGGGAGGCCTCGTTGTGCTCGTGGTAGCTGAGGACCGTCCCACGTGGCTTCACGCCGAGGTCGGCGCACAGCCGCCGCAGCCGTCGCGTGTCCTCGGCGGCGACCACGTCCGCGGCCTCGATCTCGGCCGCGAGCCGGGGGGCCGCGTCCCGGGGGTCGCCGATCGGCGTCGCAGCCAGGACCAGGACGCCGGGGTCGGTACTCACCGGGCCATCCTGTCAGCAGTCGAGTGACCCCCACGGTGCCAGGGAGCCGTGTCACGCACACGACCTGCTCTCGCCACCGCGTCGTCCGGCCCCACCGCGGCGTTGCATACGATGGCGCGCATGACCCGGGTCGAGGAGCTGCGATCTCGGCTGCTCGGACTCCAACCCACGGATGCGCTCTGGGGCTGGCTCGGGCCGCTGTTCTTCGCGGTCGTCGGCGGGCTCATGAGGTTCTGGTCGCTGGGCCGGCCCCACCAGCTGGTCTTCGACGAGACGTACTACGTCAAGCAGGGCGTCTCGATGCTGGAGTACGGCGTCGAGATGCGGGTGCCCGGCACCCTCAAGAAGCCCGACGAGCTCTTCACCGCCGGCACACCCGATGTCTTCGGCACCGAGGGCGACCTGGTCGTGCACCCGCCGGTCGGCAAGTGGGTCATCGCCGC
The DNA here is from genome assembly GCF_056403935.1 of Pedococcus sp. P2_E4. Taxonomy (NCBI): domain Bacteria; kingdom Bacillati; phylum Actinomycetota; class Actinomycetes; order Micrococcales; family Intrasporangiaceae; genus Pedococcus; species Pedococcus sp. P2_E4. Next base: position 15,245 of record NZ_JBFUEO010000020.1, read on the forward strand.
CGGAGAGCAGCTGTTCGGGCAGACGTCGTCGGTCGGCTGGCGGTTCTCGGTGTGCGTGCTGGGGACGCTGTCGATCCTCATGATCGGCCGCGCGGCGAGGCGGATGTTCGGCTCGACGCTGCTCGGGACGCTGGCCGCGTTCCTCGTCGCGTTCGAGGGCCACCACTTCGTCCAGTCACGGACGGGGCTGCTGGACCTCATCGTCATGTTCTGGGCCCTCGCCGCCTTCTGCGCCCTCCTGATCGACCGAGACCGGTCCCGGGCGATCCTCGCCGAGCGGGTCGCCGCCCTGCCACCGGCCGACCTCACCCGCCGGTTCGGTCCGTCGATGGGGCTGCGGCCGTGGCGCTGGGTTGCGGGCGTCTGCCTCGGCCTGTGCGCCGGCACGAAGTGGTCGGGGCTGTTCTTCCTCGTCGCGTTCGGCCTGATGACGGTGCTGTGGGACCTCGGCGCCAGACGGGCCGTCGGCGTGCGGCACTGGTTCTGGGCGATGATCCTGCGCGACGGGCTGCCCGCGGCCATCGTCATGTGCGGCCTGGCCCTGGTCACGTATGTCGGGTCGTGGGTGGGATGGTTCCTGTCCAGCACCGGGTACGACCGGCAGTGGGGCGCCATCCACCCGTCCCGCGACACACCATGGGTCCCGGACGCGCTGCGGTCCCTGTGGCACTACCACCAGGAGATCCTGAAGTTCCACGTCAGCCTGCACGACAACCACCCGTACCGGACCAACCCGTGGTCGTGGGTGGTGCAGGGCCGGCCGACGTCGTTCTTCTACGAGGGGCCCAAGCGCGGTGCCGACGGGTGCATGGTGGAGCAGTGCTCCAAGGCGATCACCTCGATCGGCACGGTCACGACGTGGTGGCTCGGCGCGGTGGCGATCGTGTTCGTGCTCTTCTGGTGGGCCGCGCGGCGCGACTGGCGAGCGGGCGCGATCCTCGCGGGGCTCGCCGGGGGCTACCTGCCGTGGTTCAGCCTCGAGGAGCGCACCATCTACTCCTTCTACACGGTGGCGTTCGAGCCGTGGGTCATCCTCGCGGTCGTCTTCCTCCTGGGCCTGGTGCTCGGGAAGCGCACCGACCCGTGGCGGCGCCGTGAGCTCGGCCTCTACGTCGTGGGCGGCTACTGCCTCCTCACGCTCGCCGTGTTCGCGTTCTTCTGGCCGGTCTACACCGCGCAGGTGATCCCGCAGAGCCAGTGGCACCTGCGGATGTGGTTCCCCAGCTGGGTCTGACCCAGCCGGGGAACCACACGCCATACGGCGCCCTGTGGTGGGCGCCCAGTGGTGGGCGCGAGCGGCCGTCAGGCCTTGACGGCGAACCCGCCCGTCCAGCCGACCTTCTCGGCGGCGGCCAGGGTGATCTGCAGGAAACCGAGCGACTCGAGCTCACGAGCGCGCCGCAACGAGCCGGAGTCGGTCGCCACGAGGCCACCAGCGGTCACGATCTCGGCGAGCGACGCCTTCGCGTCGGCGTCGTCACCGGCGATGAGGACGGTCGTGGCCGCGTCGCCGACGGTGCCCGACGACAGGGTGGCGGCGAAGTTGGTGTTGAACGCCTTGAGGACGTGCGAGGTCGGCAGCGCGGCGGCGATCTCAGCTGCGGCCGAGGAGTCTGGCGCGACCGTGAGCGAGTCGAAGGTCTCGAAGTCCAGCGGGTTGGTGATGTCGACGACGATCTTGCCGGCGAGCTGGTCGGCCCGCTGCGTCAGCACGTCCTTGACGACGGGGTACGGCACGGCCAGCACGACGACGTCGCCGGTCACGGGCTTGTCGGTGTCCTTGCTGTCGAACGACTCCGCGACGTTGCCGCCCCGCTCGACGATGCCTGCGATCGCGGTGCCCATGGTGCCCTTGCCGAGGATGCTCACGGTGGTCATGTCGTACTCCTTGTGTCTGGGGGTTTAGTTGATGCTTCAAGTAACGCTAGCACAGGATTAGTTGTTCCGACAACCGATGTGGGATCATGGTCGGATGGACACGAGATGGCTGACCCAGCGGGAGCTGGCTGCCTGGGTGCGGCTCGCCGCCGTGGTGGAGCTGCTGCCCGGGGTGCTGGACTCCCAGCTGCGCCGCGACGCGGAGCTCACGAACTTCGACTACTACGTGTTGGCCATGCTGTCCGAGGCCCCGAGCCGGACGCTGCGCATGACGGCGCTGGCCGGGCAGACCAACGCGACGCTGCCCCGGCTATCGCACGTGGTCAAGCGGCTCGAGGACCGCGGCCTGGTCGAGCGGTTCCCCTGCCCGCAGGACGGGCGTGCCACCAACGCCCGGCTCACGGCGTCGGGGTGGCGCAAGGTCGTCGCCGCCGCGCCAGGCCACGTCGAGGCGGTGCGTGAGCACGTCATCGACGCCCTCACCCCGGAGCAGATCGGACAGCTGACGGAGATCGCCGACGCCGTCCTCGGCCGACTCGACCCGAACGGGACCATGACGGCGATGTACCGCCGCCACGACCAGCCGCAGGTCGGCTAGCGGCCCGCGCCGGTGAGCTCGGGATGGCTGCCGGGGTCGGTGATCACGGCCTGCGCGACCTCGCCCAGACGGTGGTGGTTGTTGCGGGCATAGCGCCGCATGACCTCGAACGCGGTGCCGACGTCGACGCCGAGCATCCTGGCCAAGGCTCCCTTGGCCTGCTCGATCATGATCCTGCTGTTGAGCGCGCTCTGCAGCTGCTCGGTGAGCACCTCACCGCTGCGGATGGTGCGCTCCTGCAGCAAGGCGATGGTCGCGATGTCCGCCAATGCCTGGATGACCCGGGCGTCCTGGGCGTCGAGGGGCCCGGTGTCCCTGCTGAAGAGGTTGAGGGCACCGATCACCTTGCGCTGGTGCCGCAGCGGGAAGGCGTGGACGGACTGGAAGCCGGCGTCCAGGGCGTGCGGGGCGAACAGCGGCCACTGCGCGGTCGCCGAACGGAGGTCGGCGTTGACCACGGGTTGACCGGTCCGGAAGCAGTCCAGGCAGGGGCCCTCGTGGTGCTGGAGCTGGAAGAGCTCCAGCAGCTTGACGGACTCGGCCGAGGACGCCATGTACTGGAGCTGACCGCTCGGGCTGGCCAGGAGCAGGCCGGCGAACGCAGCGCTGCTGACCTGCGCCGTGTGGTGCGTGAGGGTCTCGAGGAACTCGACGACGTCGAAGTCGTCGACCAAGGTGTCGGCGGCGTCGAGGAAGATCTCGGCAAGGCGCTCAGCGGCGATCATCGTGCGATCCCTTCCGGCCCGGGCCCGGCCGTGGTGCCCGTGACCTGTCACAGCTGGTCACGGCTCGTCCCGAGTCAGTCTCAGGCTACCCGCGACGATGTCGGCGGCGACATCGTTCAGGGTGCGTTCGTTGGCAAAGGCGTGGGCCCGGAGGACCGCCATGGCCTCCTCGATGCTCACGCCGAGGTCGACCATGACCATGCCCTGGGCGTGGTAGACCTCGAGGCGGTAGGCCAGCGCGTCGTCCAGGTCGGTGTGGGTGTGTCCGTCCCTGGCCACGGCCTGGTTGTCGAGCAGCAACCGCATGGCGATCTCGGCGAACGTCTCCGCCTGGGCGAACGCCACGGTCGTGAGCGAGCCCGGCTCGTCCCTGTAGATGTCGAGGGCTCCTGCGCGGGCAGCCCCGATCTGCAACGGGAAGGCGAACACTGCCCGGACCCCCTCCTGGTGCGCCGCGGCCGCATAGCCGGGCCAGCGCCGGACCCCGTGGCCGACGAGGTCCGGCTCGAGGACGGGCTTTCGCGAGGCGTAGGCGTCGATGCAGGGCCCCTCCCCCAAGGTGAACTGGAGCTCTTCGAGCCGGCGGCTGCCCGCGCCGTGCGCCGCCACGGTGCCACCGCGATAGCTGTCACCGGTCAGCACGCTGACCCCCGCGCCTGACGCCGGCAGGTTCCGGGTCAGGGCCGAGCAGAGTCGTTGCATCCGCCCGAAGACCCCCGTCGCGCCCGTGGGCGACTCGGGTTCGGCGTCGATCAGCCGGTTGGCACTGTCGACCCGTCTCTCTGCCTCACCCATGACATGGTGCCCTTCGCTGGACGGTCGGCTTCACGCGCGTGAACGCACCAGCGCCTCCGAGCGTGGTGGTCGTTCAGTGCCAGCCTAGTCGCCCGACCGCGGGGAGGCCGGGGCATGGCGACAGTGACCACTGCCCAGGGGTGGCCCCTTTGAGCCAGTGTGCTCGGCCTCCGTCAGGCGTAGGCTGGCTCTGCTCGGCCGCCCCGGACCCGGTGGTTCACTGCGAACCGGGGAGCCCAGGATGAACCAGCCCGATGCACATGACCGCCCCTCGCTGACGGTGGTCCCACGTCTGCAGGCCTCGCCAACGCCCGCCCGCGACCCCATGCGCGAACGGAGAGCGTCAATGTCCGAGCGCCCTAACCTCCTGACCGTCACGCATCGCGACGAGGGTTCGGTGTGGGTGGTCGAGCTCGCAGGAGAAGCCGACCTCAGCACGCAGTCCACGGTGGAGCGTGCGCTCAACCTGGCCCTGACGCACCACCGCACCGCTGTCGTCGTCGACGTCTCCCGGCTCACGTTCTGCGACTCGACGTGCGTTTCCGCGATGCTCGACGCCAACCGGGAAGGCTGCCTGGTGCTGGCCGGTGACCAGGGGATCGTCAGCCGCGTCTTCGACCTGCTCGACCCGGACCAGCAGATCGCCCGCAAGGCCTGACCCAGGCCACGTCGCGCAGCCGCTGGACCCCCTCCCTGATGACGGCGAGGGGGTCCGTGGCGGTGCTCAGGGGGTGGTCGTCGCCACGCGGGGCACCAGCCTGCTCCCTGCGGGGACCGGGAACGGATGGCCGAGGACGGCGAGCCGACCGCGCACCTGGTTCTGTGCCTGGCAGTCAGTGGTGCACGTGGTCGGCGGGTTGGCGACCTCGGTCGCATCCTCACCGGTGACGAAGCCCAGGCGACCGCCGCTCGCGACGTCCCATACCGACATACCGCCGCAGTGCCGGACGCTTGGACTCACCGGGGTGGCCGTGTTGCACGCCGACTGGGGCACGCGGGTGGCGACCTGGGCACTGTCCCGGGCTACGAAGCGGGGCGACAGGTCGTTGGCGATGTTGACCCGCGGGGTCACCTGGACGCAGAACTGTCCGGGGGGGCCGGTCGTGACGCTGGTGCAGCCCGAGCCCAGGAACTGGCCGGCCCGCGACCGGCAGTTCGGGTTGTCGAAGTAGAAGGGCGTGAGCCCGGCGACCGACGACGAGGCCAAGGTGTGGGTGACGCGCGTGGTGGTGCGGTCGCCGCGCTCGGGTTCCATCTGGAAGATCCCGCCCTGGGCGCAGTCCTTGGCCTGGATCTTCATCGACAGATCCGTTCCGGTGCGCTGCAGGGCCGGGCCGAGGTGTCTGGCGCCTAGCCCTCGATGCCCGTCGCCTCGTGCGACTCCCCCACCGGCTTGGACTCAGGGGACCCGCGCTCTCGCAGGTAGATGCTCAGCACCACCATGCTGCCGACGGCGAGGAACTCCGACTGCCAGTTCTGGAAGGTGCGGTTCCAGAAGTCGGCCGCGTGCAGGTAGCCACCCCACCCCAGCGGCTCCTGGAGGTCGTTCAGCTGTTCGGCGTTGTAGGCGCTGCGCCCGGCGACCAGCTGGGCACCCCAGGAACCGGCGAAGATCACACCCATGGTGAGCCCCAGCGAGCGCGAGTACACCGCCGTGACCCAGCCGCCGACCTTCGCCAGGCGCGGAGACCGTGCGTCCGCGTAGCGGCCGACCTTCTGGTCCTTGTCCGACTCGCGTCCTGCCTTGTCGAGGGGCTTGGACTCCGGCGAGCCCTTCTGCACCAGCCACACCGTCAGCAGGATGTAGAGCAGGAACTGCAGGTACTCCGACTGCCAGTTCTCGGCGACGTCGACGGCGAACTGCGACGACGTGAGGTACTCGCCCAGCCCGAGGCCGGGCAGGCCCGCGTCGAGGGCGGACTCGTTGTAGGACGCCTGCCCCGTCAGGGCCTGGCCGACGAGGGCCACCACGAGCAGGACGCTGAAGGCGAGGGTGAGGCTGTTGCCGCGAACCCAGGCCTTCACCGGTGCAGCACCCCCATCGTGACGCAGAAGGTGAGCCCGGCGGCGATGAACAGCAGGTAGCCGATGAACAGTGGTCGCACGTCAGGCTCCCTTGACCTTGCAGTCGTACGGGCGGCCGGCCTCTCGCGCGGTGCAGCCCGCCGCGGTCACCCGCCAGCCGTCCCGGAACCTCGCGAGGAAGATCGTGTCGGTGGACAGGTGGACGATGGCGGCCTTGCCGTAGACCTCCGTCGACCGTGGCGCACCGGTCGAGGCCTTGACCTCGTCGGGCACCTCGTCGGGCAGGGCGTCGGGCAGGGCACCGGCACAGGCACCATCGGTGGCCTCGAGCTCCTCGAGCGTCTGGGGTGCCAGCAGGCCGCAGGCCGTCTGGGGCGCGGTGCCGACGGACCGGCTGAACTCGACAGCGGCAGCACCCGCGTTCTCGTCCTCCACGCTGCCCTGACCGCTGCACGCGCCCACGAGCAGCACAGCGGCCACCAGGCCGACCACCCTCCAGCGCAGTCTCGGCTGCTCGCCCACGATCACGAGAGCGCACTCTAGCCCCGGTTCTCTTCGAGCGCCGACTCGCATCGTTGCTGGTCACGGGCTTGCCCCTTGCGCTGCCGTGGTTGACGATGGCCCGATGGCCTTCCTGACCCGGTACACCGACGACCCTTCGACACCGCGGGTCGGGTCGGCGGTTCGCGACCTGTTCGTGCGGGCCGTGGCACCGGCCGTCGCGCTCTGGGCGGCGATCGTCGGGATCGGGCTGTTCATCCGGGGTCCGCTCAACGGCATCCCGTCCGAGGACGACCTGAGCAAGGACGTCCAGAAGACGCGGACCCCGACCTGGGACAGCGTGACGATGGTCTGGTCCCACATCGGCAACACCGAGATCGTCATCGGCGTCTGCGTCCTGGCGGTTGCCCTCCTCTGGTGGCGCACGCGCCAGTGGTGGGTGGCCGTCATACCGGCGATCGCGATCGCCCTCCAGGCCACGGTCTTCGTGATCGCGACAGCGGTCGTCGGCAGAGGCAGGCCGCACGTCGCCCACCTCGACCCGGCCCCGCCGACGTCCAGCTACCCGAGCGGGCACGTCGGCGCCGCCACGGCGCTCTACGTCAGCTTTGCCCTACTGGCACAACGGATCCAGTCAGCGCTGGTGCGCCGCGTGGTGACGACCCTCTTCCTGCTGGTGCCGTTCCTGGTGGCGTGGGGACGCCTCTATCGCGGCATGCACCACCTCAGCGACATCGGAGTGGGCGCCTTGAACGGCCTGGCCTGTGCGCTCCTCGCGTGGGCCTACCTGAGCCGCCGGGCGCGACGCGCCGACTGACGGGAGACAGGGCCGGTCAGGCCCGGACGACGCGGAGGCTGGCGAGCGTCGGGTCTGACGCGTAGGCGATGCGCACCCCCGCGTCCCGCGCCTGGTGCAGTGCCGCGACGGCAGGCGCCGTGACCTCCTCGCCCGGAGCGATGACGGGGATGCCGGGCGGGTACGGCGCGATGAGCTCGGCACTCACGCGCTCCATCGCGTCGCCGAGGGCGACGGTCTCTGCCGCAGCGAAGAAGGCGTGCCGCGGTGGGACGGCGATGACAGGGTCGACCCGGTAGGACGCCGCCGCGACGACGGGACGCGGCCTGCCGCGGTGGCGTGCGATCGAGCGTGTCGTCGCGGTCGCCAGCCGGTCGAGGGTGTCCGGCGTGTCGGCCAGCGAGACGACGGCGATGAGCACGTCCCGGTCAGCCGACTCGACCGCCAGCCCTTCCGCGAGCAGGTCCAGCTCGACGAGGTTCCCGTCGGCGCCGGTGCCGGGCAGCACGAGGACGAGCTTCAGCGGGTCGACCCCGGGGCCGTCGAGCACCGTCAGCCCGTCGACGGCACGCAGCCGCTCGCGAGCGACGGTCGTCGCGGCGAGCGCCCCGGCGAGCAACGCCTCCCCCTCGCGCTCGAGCAGGGCACGGGAGGCGTCGATGCTGGCGAGGATGGCCCCGGCCGGGCTGGTCGTGGCCGTCGCCTCGACCCCCGCGTCGAGCCGAGCAGCGTCGATCCGCTCAGTGCGTGCGAGGACGAGTGCGGCCTGGCTCCAGGCAGGCAGCGTCTTGTGGGCACTGGTCACCATGGCGTCGGCGCCGAGCTGGAGCGCGTGCGCCGGCAGGTCCGGGTGGAAGCCGAAGTGCGCGGCCCAGGCCGCGTCCACAACGAGCGGTATGCCGTGTGCGTGCGCCGCGTCGGCGAGCCCGGCGATGTCGCCGACCGTCCCGACGTACGAAGGGTCACCGACGAAGACGGCTCGCGCGCGGGGATGCGCCTCCAGGGCGGCACGCACCGTGGCAGGCGCGACACCGAGCGGCAGACCCGTGGCCGCGTCGACCTCGGGCCTGACCCACACCGGCGTGAGACCCGCCAGCACCAGGCCGAGGAGCATCGAGCGGTGCAGGGTGCGGCTCACGACGACCTCGTCGCCGTCCCCCGCCACCGCCAGCGCGAGTGCCTGGTTGGCATGGGTGGCCCCGCCGGTGGAGAAGCGGCAGACGTCCGCACCCCAGAGCCGGGCAGCCCTCGACTCGGCTTCGGCGAGGACACCGGCCGTCAGCTTCATCGTGTCGAGGCCCGCATAGAGCGGGACGTCGCCCGCCACGACGTCACCCACGAGGTCGTGCCGCTGCTTGTGGCCGGGGATGGTGAACGGCGTCTGGGCTGACTCCTGGAAGCGCAGCCACGCGTCGAGCAGTGGCGCGTCGCCCCGCAGGTCCCGGGGGTCAGTCGGCATCAGGCACCCAGGTCGACAGGACCGTGGCGAGCGCAGCCGTAAAGGCACGCACCTGATCGAGGTCGACCCACTCGTCGACGGCGTGGAGCCCTCCGCCGGTCGGGCCGCAGATCAGGGTGGGGCAGACCGCCTGCCACAGCGGCGCCTCCATCCAGTAGGGCGCGTCGAAGGTCGGTCCCGTCCCGAGTTCCGCGCCGAGCAGTGCCGCGAGGTCGGCCGCGGGACCGGTGGTGTCGAGGCGCCACCCGTCACGCGAGGCAGCGAGCTCTGCGTGGGCGAACCACTCGGGCAGCAGCAGCGCAGTCACCTCGCGGAGGGCCTCGGCGCCCTCGGTGTCGGGCGCCGTCCGGAGCTCGACGCTGCACTCGGCGGCGTCCGGGACGACGAACGGGGACGACCCACCACGCGCGACCGTGACCATGAGGTCACCCCCGCCCTCGTGGACGGCGCGTGAGCGCTCGTCGACCGCGTGGAGGAACCTGCCGAGGTGGGTCAGGGCGTTGACGCCGAGGTGGGGCTGCGAGCTGTGCGCCGCCCGGCCCGGGAAGGTCACGGTCACGACGCCGAACCCGCGCAGCGATCGACACAGCTCGAGCCCCGTCGGCTCGGCGACCAGGCAGGCAACCGGCCGGATCCCGAGTCCTGCCAACGCGGCAATGACGGTCTCGCTGCCCAGGCTGGCGTCCTCCTCGTCGGCCACGAGCGCGAGGACCGGTCGGACTCGCGCACCACTGGCGGCGAGCTGCTCGGCTGCGACGACCATGGCCGCGACGCCGCCCTTCATGTCGGCGGCACCGCGGGCCGCGAGGCGGTTGCCGTCGACATGTGGCGTGAAGGGGTCGGTCATGCCGGCCACCCCGACGGTGTCGAGGTGCCCGTTGAGGATGACCGTGGGCGCATCCTCCGGACCGGGACCGACCGCGACGAGACTGGGACGGTCGGGCCGGTCCACCGGGCACAGCACCGTCGTCGCGAAGCCGGACCGCTCCAGCCGCGAGCGCAGCCGCTCGACGATCGCCACCTCACCGGCCGCGCCCTCGACGAGGCCGGGGTTCACGCTGTCGATCCCGACCAGCTCGGAGAGCAGCTCCACGGCCTGCGCCTCGAGCCCGGGAGAGCTGGTCATGCGCGCAGCCTACGGTCGGCCCCGCTGGCCGCGACGCACTACCCGCCGACCTGCTGGGGGTACACGACCGACTTGAGGCTGTCGGGGTCCTGGTCGGACTCCAGCGCCTCGGCCGCGTGGGCGAGGTCGAACCTGCCGGTGACCAGGGAGTCGAGGTCGACCTGGCCACTGGCGACCAGGTGGATCGCGGCCGGCCAGGTGTCGGTGTACCGGAAGATGCCCGTGACCGTGATCTCGAGGTTCTGGATGTGCTCGATGGGCAAGGTCATCTCCGAGGCCCCCAGTCCGACGAGGACCGCAGCGCCGGCCGGGCGGACGGCCTTGATCCCGCTGACCACGGCCCGGGGCGAGCCGGTCGCGTCGATGAAGGCGTTCACGTCCAGGCCGGCCTCGGCCACGTCGACCTCGACGGGGTCGACCACGCGAGTGGCGCCATAGTGCAGGGCGCGCTCGCGGCGCTCCGCGACCAAGTCGGTCACGATGACCTCCGAGGCCCCGAACGCCTTGGCCGCCTGCGCGCAGATGATGCCGATGGGTCCCGCGCCCGCGATGAGGACGCTCGAGCCGGGGACGATGCCGGCCTTGCGCATCGCGCTGATCGCCACCGAGAGCGGCTCCAGCAGTGCGGCCGCCTCGTCCGAGATCGAGTCCGGTATGCGGTGCGCGAACTCCGTGCGGATCGCCGCGTACTGCGCGAAGGCCCCGTCGACGGGCGGGGTCGCGTAGAACTCCATGTCGGGGCAGAGGTTGTAGCGGCCGGCGCGGCACTCGCGGCAGCGGCGGCAGTTGCGCTGTGGCTCGACGGCGACGCGCTCCCCGATGCGCGAGCCGGGGACGTCGGCTCCGACCGCGACGATGGTGCCCGAGCACTCGTGGCCGAGGATCAGTGGCGCGTCCACGACGAACCCGCCGATCCTCCCGTGCCGGTAGTAGTGGGTGTCCGAGCCGCAGACACCGACCGCGGCGACCTGCACGAGGACCTCGTCGTCGGCGACCGACGGCACGGGCACCTGCTCGACCCCGAGCGACCTGGCGCTCGTGAGGACGCTGGCCTGCATGCTTTCCGGTACCTCGAACGGGGTCGTGGTCGTGGTCATGACGCTCACCTTCCTGACGCTGGACTGGCCGGTCCGCGCCATACTCTCCCGCCTGCCGGCAAAAGGCATCCGGCACTCCAACCCTTGGGCGGGAGCATCCCCGGGTGTGCTGGACACCGAAGTGGGGTAGTCCTTGCACAACACAACGGAAGGCTCGTCGATGAGGTCGTGGCGCAAGTCCGAGGCCGGCTCACTCACCAGGTTCTCCGCCTGGCTCGTGGTCACCCTCCGCTGGTTCGTCGTCGTGGGCTGGGCCGCCGGTCTGCTGGCGGCCGGCGTGTGGCTCCCGGCCACGGTCCCCAACGCCGACCTGGGCGGGTTCGCACCCCCCAACAGCCGCGCCATCGCGACCGAGACCGCCTCCGCCAAGGCCTTCGGGTTTCCGGTCCTGTCCCGCACCATGCTCGTGCAACGCGACGACCAGGGCCTGTCGCCGGCGGCGCAGCAGAGGGCGGTGGAGCGCGCTGTCGCGGTGGCCAAGGGCAAGGCCGGTGACATCGGCCCCGTCGTGGGCGTGGTTCCCGTCATCAACGCGCAGGGCGCCTTCCCGGCGTCGTCGGAACAGGGCACCACGGCGCTGAGCTACGTCTTCTTCAAGCCGGGCACCAAGTTCGGCGCCGAGGTCGCGGCTGCGAGCAGGTTCGGCCGGGAGCACGTGGACCAGCCGGACGACCACCTCGTCGGGGTGACCGGGACGGTCCCCGCACAGATCGCGCAGTCGAAGATCCTCTACGGACACCTGATGCTCCTCGAGGGCGCCACCCTGGCGGTCGTCATCGGGATCGTCGCCCTCAAGTTCCGGTCGGTCGTGGCTCCGCTCGTGGCCCTGTTGACCGCCGCCCTGTCGTACTTCATGGCCGTGCGGGTGACCAACTACGCGGGCGGCTTCGTGAAGGGCGGGGTACCGGATGAGCTGAAGCCGCTGGTGCTCGCGCTGGTCCTGGGCATCGTCACCGACTACGCCATCTTCTACCTGTCCAGCATGCGCACGGGCCTGGCGGACGGCCTCGACAAGCTGGAGGCGGCCAAGGCCTCGGCAGCGCAGACCAGCCGGATCGTGCTCGTCGCGGGGATCGCGGTGGCGGCAGGCAGCGCGGCGATGCTGGTCGCCCGGTCGCCGTTCTTCCGCGCCTTCGGTCCGGTGCTCTCGCTGTCGGTGCTCTGCGCGGTCGTCGTCTCAGTGACGTTGCTGCCGGCGCTGCTGGCCATCCTCGGTCGCGTGCTGTTCTGGCCGACCCGACCGCACGGGAGCGGCATCCCTGTCCTGGCACGGGTCGCCGCGCGCGTGATCACCGTGCGGGTGGTGGCGCTGGTCCTCGGAGGAGCCTGCGTCGTCGGGCTCGCGGCGCTGGGCGCCAACGCCGACCGCCTCCGCCTCGAGGTGTCCTTCGTCGCCGCGCTGCCTGCAGACAGTGAGCCGCACGCCGCCGCCGACGCGGCGGCCTCGGGTTTCGCGCCGGGGATCGTCGCGCCGACGGAGCTGTTGCTCCAGGGCGCTGGCGTCGGCAGCGACCGGGACAAGCTCACCCGCCTCGGCCGTGAGCTGGAGAAGCAGCCGGGGGTCGCCGGAGTCGTGAGCCCCAGCATGCTGCCGGACGAGGTGGTGCGGGGAGCACTGGTCACCCGCACCGGCGACGCAGCGCGGCTGCTCGTCATCCTCGACCACGACCCCCTGGGCGCCACGGCCATCCATGATCTGGACCGGCTCGGCTCGACCATGCCCACCCTGCTCCAGCGCGTCGGGTTCGACGACGCCCGCTTCGGACTGGCCGGCGACACCGCCCTGGCCGGCGAGCTCGTGGATGCCACCAACTCCGACCTGCGGCGCATCGCGGTCGCGGTGCTGGTCGTGAACCTGGTCCTGCTGCTGGGGTTCCTGCGGGCCCTTGTCGCGCCGGTGCTCCTGCTGGGCTGCAGCGTGCTCGCCCTCGCCGCAGCACTCGGTTGCCTGACGCTCGTCTTCCAGGACGTGCTCGGGCACGGGGGCGTCGCCTTCTACGTCCCGTTCGCTGCCTCCGTCCTGCTCCTGTCCCTCGGGTCCGACTACAACATCTACGGGGTCGGCCACGTCTGGACCCGCGCCAACCACACGACCCTGCGCAAGGCGATCGCGGAGCGCGTCCCGGAGACGTCCGGCGCCATCACCGCGGCCGGCATCACGTTGGCGGCCAGCTTCGGGATGCTGGCCCTGGTGCCGCTGCGGCAGTTCCGCGAGCTGGCGTTCGTCATGGGGCTCGGTGTCCTCCTCGACGCCTTGGTCGTGCGTTCGGTCCTGGTGCCGGCCCTGCTCACGCTCCTGGGTGGCTTCAGCGCCTGGCCGCGAAAGCTCAAGGGTGCCCAGGTCGAACGGGAGGCCGCCGAACGAGAGGCCGCCGAACGGGAGGCCGCCGAACGGGAGGCCGCCGAGCGCGCCTCGTGAGCTGACCCGCCCTCGCCATCCCCCTGTGGCGTCCGCCGCCGGTCAGGGCAGGTGCCGGTCCAGACGTCGCAGCAGCGGTCCGACCACCGGCCAGTCCTGGGCTCCGGCACGCATCACCCGACCCCGCACCGCCGCGACGGTGCGACGTACCGCGGCGCCCGGCGTCCGCCGACCGGAGTCAGAGGCGGAGCGCGCGCGGCGGTGCAGCCACTGGGCGCACCCGGCACACACCCCGACCTCCGGTCGGGTGCCCAGCCGGGTCAGGTCCTGCTCGTCGAAACCGTTGCCGCAGCACCAACAGAAGAGTCGGTCGACCTGCTCGTGCTCCACCGCCACCGATGCCGTCATGACCCCATCGTCTCCCCGTGGCGCCGACATGACCAGAGGTCAGCACCGCACTTCACCCGCAGCAGCCGCCAGTTCCCTGAGGTGTCACGTCCGCCAGTCCAAGTGCCGTTCGCTGCCCGGTCACGACGGCTCCGACGGCGAGCTCGGCGTCGGACAGCGCGTTGCTCGAGGAGCACACCCCGGTCTCGGGCAGGACGAGCTGGACCTCGTCGGCCGAGGCGTCGTCACCGGCCAGGTGAGCCACGATGGACCGGACCTGCTCGTTGCCCGTCGTGACGAGGAACGTCGGCGCCCGCCCGTACGACTTCATCCCGACCACGAAGAAGCCGGGCTCGTTCTCGTGCGCGAGCTCGCGCCAGCCGTGCGGGGCGACCGTCCCGCACGAGTGGAAGGCTGGGTCGATGAGCGGACCGAGGACCCGGGGCGCCTGCACGCCCGGGTCGAGGTCCAGCTGGAGCTCGGAAAGCACGGTCAGGTCGGGGCGGAACCCGGTCGCTGCGGCGATGTTGTGCACGCCGGCGATGACGCGCTCGCCGTCGGCGGTGCCACCGACGACCGAGGCCGTCTGGCCGTCGCCGTCGATCGTGACCCGGCTCGTCGCGAAGCCAGTGACGTACTCCAGCGCCCCCGAGGCCACCAGGTCCTGAAGATCCGAGCCGAGGCGCCCGCGGTCGGCCAGCTGGTCCTGGGACCCCCCGCCGAACACCCGCCGCGCGGAGGTGCGGCGAATGGCCCACACGATGCGCGTCCCTGGCACCTCGCGAGCCAGCTGGGCGAGCGCCACGAGGGTGTTCGCCGCCGAGTGGCCCATGCCGACGACGAGGGTGGTGCGGCCGGCGAACCGCTCTCGGTCCACCCCGAGGACGTCGGGGAGTGGGCCCACGAGGAAACCGGCTGCGCGAGCCTCTTCCTCTCCCAGTGCGGGCAGGCCCGACGATCCGAGGGGGTTGTGCTGCGCCCAGGTGCCTGAGGCGTCGATGACGGCGCGGGCCCGCAGGTCCTCGACCGCACCGTCGGCGCGCTGGACGCGAACCACGAACGGGCGATCGGCCCGCCCCACTCCGCCGGAGCGGTCGAGTCCGTCGCGGGCGACCGCGAGGACTCGGGCGCCAGTGTGGACCATCTCCGGGCCCAGTGCGCCGGCCAGCGGCCGCAGGTACCGGTCCACGATGTCGGCCCCGGTAGGCGACTGCCGCTCGGCCGGACGGGTCCACCCCGTCGGGGCCAGGACCTTCTCCGCGGTCTCGTCGACGATGTACTGCCACGGGGTGAAGGTGCGGATGTGCCCCCACTCGCTCATGGCGGCACCCACCGCGTCGCCGGCCTCGAGGACGAGGACGGGCAGGTCACGCTGGACGAGGTGCGCAGCCGCGGCCAGCCCGACGGGCCCGGCACCGACGACGACGACGGGCAGGTTTCCGCGGCCGGTGGTGGTGGATGGGGCGGTGTTGCTCATCAAGGTCTCCCTCGGGGTCGCGGGCGGCTCGCCGGATTTGATCGACGAACGTCTATGTCCTGAGGATGGCGGCAACATAGACCGTTGTCAATATGAATCCTGGACGTCTGCTTCAGGCGCCGAACTGGGACCGCGTCAGGCCGTGACGGGTTCCACGCCGAGCTCGTCGAGCAGCCCGATGATGCGGCGCTTGATCTCGTCGCGGATCGGTCGCACCGACTCGACGCCCTTGCCTGCCGGGTCCTCGAGCTCCCAGTCCTCGTAGCGCTTGCCCGGATAGAACGGACAGGTGTCGCCGCAGCCCATCGTCACGACGACATCGGAGGCCTCGACGGCCTCGTTGGTCAGGACCTTGGGCTTCTCGGTGTGGATGTCGATGCCCTCCTCGGCCATGGCCTCGACGGCGGACGGGTTCACCGTCTCGGCCGGGGCGGAGCCTGCCGACCGGACCTCGACGGCGCCGCCGGACAGGTGGTGCAGGTACGCGGCGGCCATCTGGGACCGGCCGGCGTTGTGCACGCAGACGAACAGCACGCTGGGTTTGTCACTCACGGCACGGGCCGCCTTCCATGGGAGGTGTCGTCAGGCAGGTCACGGGTGGCGGCCGACATGCACGGCCTCCGGGAGGTCGAGCGGCACGGAGGACCCGGGCCGCGGGAACAGGAACCCGGTCAGCACAGCACCGAGGAGGGCGCCGACGACCTGGGCGAGGACGAAACCCGGCACGCTGGCCGGAGCGATGCCGGTGAACGTGTCGGAGGTGGACCGGGCCAGCGCCACGGCCGGGTTCGCGAACGAGGTCGAGGACGTGAAGAAGTACGCGGCGCCGATCCATGCCGGGACCAGCACCGGCCCGAGGTGGCCCCGGCCGGTGCGGGTGATGGCTCCGATGGTGAAGAGCAGCCCGGCGGTGGCAACGACCTCACCGAGCCACAAGGCCGGCCCACTGCGCTCGTGCGCCGACGCGTGCCATGCGGGCAGCTCGAACATCAGGTTGGCCACGGCCGCGCCGAGCAGCCCACCGCCGACCTGGGCGAGCACGTAGCCGGCAGCCTCCGCGGGCGCCATGTCGCGCCGGGCCGCCTCGACGAGGGTGACCGCCGGGTTGAAGTGGGCCCCAGACAACGGGCCGAGAGTGGCGATGAGGACCCCGAGGGCAGCCACGGTCGCGAGCGCGTTGACGAGGAGCTGCAGGGCAACGTCGTCGGTGAGGTTGGTGGCCATGATCCCCGAGCCGATGACCGTGGCCACGAGGACGGCTGTCCCGGTGAGCTCGGCCACCAGGCGACGCACGAGTGGCAGGGAGAACGGCATGATGAGCGACGAGCCTTTCCAGTGTTCAGGAGACGTCCTCGACAGTGACAGGCTGCATCGACGCATGTCAACATAGGCCGTAGTCGATTCACCGAGTGTTCACCAGGGAGCGTCATGACGGGTACGAACCTGCTCGCCGAGCAGCCCGCGCAGGAAGCCGACGCGTGCGAGTGCGCACCCACGCCGGCGACGGCGATGTCGCGCGAGGACGCCGACGAGCGAGCCGGCCTGCTCAAGGCGGTCGCCGACCCGGTGCGGCTGCAGCTGTTGTCCATCGTGGCGAGCGCGCCTCGACAGGAGGCCTGCGTGTGTGACATGACCGAGGTCGTCGGGGTGTCGCAGCCGACCGTGTCTCACCACCTCAAGGTGCTGGTCGAGGCGGGCATCCTGACCCGGGAGCGGCGCGGCACCTGGGCCTGGTTCACGCTGGTGCCCGGGCGACTCGAGGAGATCACCCGGATCTTCGGCTGAGCCCGCCCGCTTCGGGTGCAGCCCGCCCGCTTCGGGTGCAGTCCGCCCGCTTACGGTGCAGCTCGCCCGCTTCCGGTGCAGCTCGCCCGCCGACCTACTCCAGTGGCCTGATGTTGGTCCAGCCGGTCCAGCCCCGCTCCTCCAGGAGCTCGAGCAGCCGCGTGGCGCACGGGAAGGACTCGACGAACGCCGCGTCCAGCAGGGCCACCAGGTCCTCGCTGACCGGGTGCTCCTCCTCGAGCCCCTCCGCCTCGGCCGCGGCCGCCGCGATGAAGGCGGCAACCCGGTCCGCCAAAGCCGGCAGCCGCGGGTCGTCGGGACCGCAGTCGACGAGCTCCCCGACGTCGAGGTACAGGTTGCGCAGTGACTCGTGCTCGATCTGGGTGCGCTTGATGGCCATCAGGTCCGGCACCGCCTCCGGCATCTGGGCGGCGATGAGGATCCAGCTGTCACGCTCGACCTCGATGAGCCGCTGCCGGAACCCCAGCTCACGCATCCGGTCGAGGTAGGTGGTCACCTCGGGCGGCAGGGCCAGGCTGTCGCCCGCCGCGAGCTTGGCGATGCGCTCGCGGTGCCGTTGGCGCTCACGGATCTCGGCCCGCAGGCGGCGGTCGATCTCCTCGACCGCCCCTGCGAACTGCGAGTCACCGGCCGTCAGGAGCTCGCGCACCCGTGACAACGGCACGCCGGCGTCGGCCAGGGTGCGGATCTTGACGAGCTCGACGACCGCTGCGGCGTCGTAGCGCCGGTAGCCGGAGTGGTCGCGTTCGGGCTCGGGCAGCAGGCCCTTAGCGTGGTAGTGGCGGACCGCGCGCACCGTCACCCCTGCATACGAGGCGATCTGGCTGATCGTCAGCATGGCGACATTCTCCTGTGTGCCGTCGAGGGTATGGCGGCCAGCCGCCCGGGCGGGCGGTCGGCCGGTTCACCGGTGGGCCGGGTTGGCCGGCCGGTCCGGCGCGTGGTCGGTCGTCAGGCGATCTTGCTGCTGTAGGTGCGCATTGCGAGGGCGTACGCGACCAGCAGCAGTCCGACACACCAGCCGAGCGCCGTCCAGCCCTCGGAGCCGACCGACTGCTCGGCATAGAGGTTGCGGATGGTGTTCACGATCGAGGTGACGGGCTGGTGCTCGGCGAACCAGCGCACCGGGCCGGGCATGCCGGCGGTCGGCACGAAGACCGAGCTGACGAACGGCAGGAAGATCAGCGGGTAGGAGAACCCGCTGACGCCGTCGACCGACTTGGCGGTCAGCCCGGGGATCACGGCGAGCCAGGTGAGAGCCAGGGTGAACAGCACCAGGATGCCGAGCACCGCCAGCCAGGCGAGCACCCCCGCACCCGACCGGAACCCCATGGCCAGGGCCACGAGGACGACGAGCACCAGCGAGGTCAGGTTGGCCACGACCGACGTCAGCACATGGCTCCACAGCACGGCCGACCGGGCGATGGGCATGGACTGGAACCGTTCGAAGACGCCGCCGGACACGTCGGTGAAGAGCCGGAACGCGGTGTAGGCGATGCCGGAGGCGACGCTGATGAGCAGGATCCCGGGCAGGAGGTAGTTCACGTAGTTCCCGTCGCCGGCCTGGATCGCGCCGCCGAAGACGTAGACGAACAGCAGCAGCATGGCGATCGGCGTCACCGCGGTGGTGATGATCGTGTCGGGACTGCGCAGGATGTGGCGCAGCGAGCGCTTGAGCAGGACGACGGTGTCGTGGACGAAGTAGGTGGTCATCGGTGACTCCTCAGTGGTCGACGCGGTCATGGTCAGCGCGGTCATGGCCGACCCGGTCATGGTCAGCGCGGTCATGGTCAGCGCGGTCATGGTCAGCGCGGTCATGGTCAGCGCGGTCATGGTCAGCGCGGTCATGGGCGACGCGGTCGTGGCCCACGATCGCGAGGAAGATGTCTTCGAGGGACGGCTGCTTCTCGACGTACTCGACCGTGGCCGGTGGCAGCAGCTGCTTGAGCTCGTCGAGGGTTCCGTCGGCGATGATCCGGCCCTCGTGGAGCACCGCGATCCGGTCGGCGAGGTGCTCGGCCTCGTCGAGGTACTGCGTGGTGAGCAGCACCGTCGTGCCCTGGCCGGCGAGCTCACGGAGGGTCTTCCACACCTCGAGCCGGGACTGCGGGTCCAGGCCCGTCGTGGGCTCGTCGAGGAACAGCACGGGCGGGTTGCCGATCAGGCTCATCGCGATGTCGAGGCGACGCCGCATTCCTCCTGAGTAGGTCGCCGCTCGCCGTCCGCCGGCCTCGGTCAGGTCGAAGCGGGCAAGCAGGTCGTCAGCGATCGCGCCCGCCTCAGGCATGCGTCGCAGCTGCGCGACCAGGACGAGGTTCTCGCGACCGGTGAGGACGTCGTCGACGGCCGCGAACTGCCCGGTGAGGCTGATCGACTCGCGGACCCGGTCGGCCTCCGCCACGACGTCGTGCCCGTTGACGGTGGCGGTCCCACCGTCCGGCTTGAGCAGCGTCGACAGGATCCGCACCGTCGTCGTCTTGCCTGCACCGTTGGAGCCCAGCAGGGCGAAGACGGTCCCCGCGGGCACGCTCAGGTCGACGCCCCTGAGCACTGGTTGGTCGCCGAAGGACTTGGTCAGTCCGTTGATCTCGATGGCTTGTCTCTGGGTCATGGACACAGCGTGCAACCCTGACCCAGCGTCAAGGTCAAGCGCCGTTTCTCACCGCTGCAAACGTATCCAGCCCACCTTCACACCCTGGGAACCCGTCACCTCCCGCTGGTCGGCCCGAGGACGTCGGCCATGAAACGCCGGTAGCGACGGCGGCCAACCAGCCGCCATACGGCTTTGACCGGTCCGGGCAGGCCGGCGAGCATCCGGGCGGCCTCGGGAGGAGTCGCCACGGCGAGCATCTCGCCCATGGCGGTGAAGCGCTGCTTCGGCGTGAACTTGCTGAACGCGACCTTTCCCCCGTGGTCCCACTCGTCCTGGGTGATGTGGGCGGCGATCAGCGGCACGACATCACGCTCCTCCTCGGTGAGGTGCTCGGAGAGCCGGTCGGCCACGGCGCCCAACGCCGTCGCGAGTGCTGCCGATCTCTCGGTGGTGGGTGAGGCCTCCCACGCGGACAGCTCCTTCCGTGTCGTGACGAGGGCGTCGTGTGCCATGGCGAGGACTGTCAAGACCCCGCAGCGGACCCGGCGAGAGCGTGCCGCGGCGACGCGGGAGCGCGTGATCCGGTGTGCCATCGAGGTGTTCACTGAAGCCGGTTACGTCGGAGCACGGATGAACGACATCGCCGACCGCGCCGGAGTGGCAGTCCAGACGGTGTACTTCACCTTTCACACGAAGGCTGAGCTGCTGCAGGCCTGCTTCGACTTCGCGGTGCTCGGGCCGGACCGACTCCCACCCATGGAACAACCGTTCTTTGCCGACCTCCTCGCTGCACGCTCCGGCCGAGCGGCGCTCGCCGCATTCGTTCGCGGCAACACGGCGATCCTGGGACGCTCGGCGGCCATCAAGGAGGTCGCAGAATCGGCGCCGCACGAGCCCGAGGCGGTCGCGGTGGTCGACCGCGGTGAGCGCTTGCGCCGCGAGGGCCTCGCCGAGGTCGTCCGGCTGGTCCACGAGCGGTTCGGCCTGCGGGCGGGAATGGCCGTCGACGATGCCACCGACCTGCTCCTGATGCTGACCTCGTCCGGGACCTACCTGACGCTTCGGCGCTACGGCTGGAGCGAGGAGAAGTACGTGGGGTGGCTGACCGACGCGCTCGCCAAGCAGCTGCTCGCACAGCCGGGGCGTGCCACGCCGCGGGAAGCCTCTCCACGCTGAGCTCCGTCTGGACACCACCTGTGCACGTGACGAAGTGCCGCAGGTCGGGGGTCGTGGTCTGCTTGGGTCATGGGATCGCTCTGGCTGGATCCGCCCCCCTCGCCGCAGACCGACGTCCTGGTACCGGGGCGCGCGCATGACGTGATCGTGGTCGGCGCAGGCCTGACCGGCCTCGCGACCGCGCTCCTGCTCGCCCGGGCCGGGCGCAGCGTGCTCGTCCTCGAAGGCGACGAGGTCGGCCACGGCACCACGGGCCACACCACCGGCAAGGTAAGCCTTCTCCAGGGAACGGTGCTGAGCGGCATACGGGCCCGCGCCTCCGACGCGGAGCTCAAGGCCTATGTGGCGGCGAACCGGGCCGGGCAGGAGTGGCTGGTCGAGTTCATGAGCGCCGCCGGCGGGCGCGTGGACACGCGCGACGCCTGGACGTATGCCGTGTCGGGCGAGGGCCGTGACGCGGTCACCCTCGAGTTGGAGGCAGCCCGCGACGCAGGCCTGTCGGTGGAGGAGACCTCCCAGACGGAGCTCCCGTTCGCGGTGAGCGGTGCCATCAGGCTTGCCGACCAGGCCCAGCTCCACGCCGGTGAGCTGCTTCGGCTGCTGGCCGAGAGCCTGCGTGCTGCCGGCGGCACGCTGGTCACGGGCGCGCGGGTGACCGGCGTCAGCATGGGCTCACCACCCGTCGTCACCATCCGGACGCAGGTCCCTGGTCCCGGCACCGCCGAGGACACCTCGATGTCGGCCAGCCATGTCGTGCTCGCCACGGGCACACCGATCCTCGACCGCGCACTGCACTTCGCCAGGCTCGAGCCGCTGCGCTCGTACGGCCTCGCCTTCCGCGTGCCCGGCCCGGTGCCGGCGGGCATGTACCTCTCCGCCGACCAGCCCTCCCGGTCACTGCGCACTGCGACCAGCAACGGCGAGAGGCTTCTCGTGGTCGGCGGCGAGGGGCACGTCGTCGGTCGTGGCGGCCCGACCCAACCTCGAGTCGACCGGCTCGTCGAATGGACGCAGGCGCACTTCCCGGACGCGGAGCCGACGCACCAGTGGTCCGCGCAGGACTACCGCAGCACACCTCGCCTCCCGCTGGTCGGGCCGCTGCCCGGCAGCAGTGGGGCCGTCCTCGTCGCCACCGGCTTCGCCAAGTGGGGCATGACGAATGCGACCGCCGCCGCCCTCGCCATCTCAGGCTGGGTGACCGAGGCGCCGGCAGAGTGGTCGGCGGAGCTCTACGGCCACACCCCGGGGCTCACCGAGGTCGTCGACGCCACGAAGCTCAACGCAGCCGTGGCGGCGCAGCTCGCCCGTGGATGGGCTCACGGCTTGGCCACGACGGCGTCGACCGTGCCCAGCGAGGGGGTCGGCGTCGTCGGTCGCCGTGACGGCGTCCCCGTTGCCGTGAGCACCGTGGACGGGACCACGTGTGCCGTGTCGGCGGTGTGCAGCCACCTCGGCGGGGTGGTTGCCTGGAACGACGCGGAGCGGACGTGGGACTGCCCGCTGCACGGGTCGCGGTTCACCTGGGACGGGCGCCGGCTCGAGGGCCCCGCCGTCGACGACCTGCGCCGTCTTGACTCCCCACCTGGCGCGTCCTGAGCCTCACGATGGCTCTGGTGGACGAGGCCGTCCGTGGGACAGCGGCGGCTTCCTTGCCTCGTCGTCGAGAAGCTCCAGCCGGCCGTCCATCTGGCCGTCCAGCGGGCCGTCCAGCGGCCGTGGCCGATCCGGCGCCGGCTCCGAGAACCCCGCCACCATCCGCGCAGCCAGCGCCGCCAGCTTGAGGTTGTGCTGGTTGGAGTACGTCCGAAGGAGCCCGAACGCGACATCCGCATCGACACCGAAGCGCATCATCAGCGCACCCTTGGCCTGTTCGATCGCCGCTCGGTGCGCGGCCGAGGCCGCGACCGCCTCGCGAGCGTGCTCCACCAAGGGTTCCGTGACGTCGACCACGATGCCCGTCAGCCGCTTGACCGTGCCGGCGACAGCCTCGCTCTGCCCGACGAACATGACCCTGCGAACCTGACCTTGCGGGTCCCTCAGCCGGTACACACACGAGTACGGCCCCTCGTGCTCGAGGTGGTGTCGGAACCGCGCCAGCATCTCGGGCCGGTCCTCCTCGACCATGCGGCTCAGGATGAGCTCGGTCGTGGGCACCTGGTGCTCACCGACTCCGTGCAAGGCATGCAGCCCACCCGACCAGGACCAGCGCCGCCCCTCGACCTGGTACTCGAACAGCATCACCTGACCGTCGGCCAGCTGCTCAGGGAGAGCCACAGCAACCTCCTTCACGACGACCCAGAGGGCCACCCGGAGAGGGACGGCTACTTCTCAACCTTGCCCAACTACACGTCGATTTTGCCTCCCGCTCCAGCGGTTCGCAAGCACCCCGAGCCGTGAGGATTGGGCGGGGCACCCTGTGGGTAGCAAGCAGGTCACACTCTCGAGGAAGGAGCCCGCCGTGTCGAAGGACCTGAGCGACAGCGAGAACCGCAAGAAGCTCAAGAAGTCGTCGTTCGCGTTGCCGGAGGAGGAGAAGTACCCGATCCCTGACATCGAGCACGCGCGCAACGCCTTGGCCAGGGTGGCCCAACACGGGTCGGAGGCCGAGCAGAAGAAGGTCCGGGCAGCGGTGGAGAAGAAGTACCCCAGCCTGAAGAAGGACAACTGAGAACTCCGCCACCAGCCCGTCAGAGGAGGGCGCTCCCATGACCGACCGCATCGCGGACATCTGGGGCGAGAGGACCCCGCACGCGAAGGGGACGGCCTGGCCGGCCCGCGTCGACGTGCACCTCGACGGAGGCATCGGGGAGGACGAGGTCGACCGCTGGGTCCAGTCCGCGTGCCTGTTGTGCAGCAACGGGTGCGGCTGCGAGATCGCGGTCAAGGACGGTCGGATGGTCGGTGTCCGCGGCCGGGCTGGTGACGTGGTCAACCACGGACGCCTGGGACCCAAGGGATTGTACGGAAGTACCGCCTGGGCCTCGTCCCCAGACCGGTTGACCACCCCACGGATCCGGCGTGGCGGGACCCTGGTGGAGACCGACTGGGACACGGCGATGGGGCGCATCGTCGAGGAGTCCAGGCGACTCCTCGACGCCAAGGGCCCACTGTCCCACGGCTTCTACACCTCAGGGCAGCTGTTCATCGAGGAGTACTACACCCTCGCCGTCATCGGCAAGGCGGCCTTGGGCACGCCACACATGGACGGGAACACCCGGTTGTGCACTGCCACCGCTGCGGCGGCGTTCAAGGAGTCCTTCGGTGCGGACGGCCAGCCGGGCTCCTACACCGACATCGAGCACGCGGACGCGATCTTCCTGTTCGGGCACAACATGCCCGAGACGCAGACGGTGCTGTGGATGCGTGTCCTGGACCGGACGCGAGGAGGCGACCCGCCGAAGGTGGTCTGCGTCGACCCACGCAGGACACTCGTGGCGCAGGAAGCCGAACGCACCGGCGGGGTTCACCTCGCCCCGCGCGTGGGCACCAACCTCGCGCTCATGAACGGGCTGACCCGAGAGCTCTTCGTCAACGACTGGGTGGACCACGACTGGGTCAGCGCCCACACCATCGGCCTCGACGAGCTCCGCAAGACCGTCGGGCCCTACACGCCGGAGGAGGTCGAACGGATCTGCGCCGTCCCGGCCGACGCGCTGCGCCGCGCCGCTCAGATCTTCGGGGAGAGCGAGGCGGTCCTCTCGACCGTGCTCCAAGGCTTCTACCAGTCACACCAGGCCACCGCTGCCTCCGTCGCCGTCAACAACCTGCACCTGCTTCGTGGGCTCATCGGCCGCCCCGGCGCGGGCGTGCTGCAGATGAACGGTCAGCCCACCGCCCAGAACAACCGCGAATGCGGTGCTGACGGAGACCTGCCCGGGTTCCGGAACTGGGGCAACGCTGCCCATGTGCAGGAGCTCGCGCGGCTGTGGAACATCGACCCGATGACGATCCCGCACTGGGCTCCGCCCACCGATGCGATGCAGATGTTCTCCTACGCCGAGCACGGGTCCATCGGCCTGCTGTGGATCTCGGCCACGAACCCGGCGGTCTCCATGCCGGAGTCGGCACGGATCCGCAAGATCCTGTCGGGCGACACGTGCTTCGTCGTGGTGCAGGACCTCTTCCTGACCGAGACAGCGGAGCTGGCTGACGTCGTCCTGCCCGCGGCGGGTTGGGGAGAGAAGACCGGGACGTTCACCAACGTCAACCGCACCGTCCACCTGTCGGAGAAGGCGGTGGAGCCGCCAGGAGAAGCCAAGAGCGACCTGGACATCTTCCTGATGTACGCGCGGGCCATGGGCTTCGTCGACGCGGACGGCGCCCCCATGCCGGCGTGGGAGACCCCGGAGGCTGCGTTCGACGCCTGGCGCGAGGCCACCCGAGGGCGACCAGTGGACTACACCGGCTTGTCCTATGACAAGCTGCGCGGGCCCACCGGCATCCCCTGGCCCGTCAACGACGAGGCACCGGACGGCACCGACCGCTTGTACGTCGACGGCGTCTTCCCCACCGACACCGACTACTGCGAGACGTGGGGCCACGACCTGCTAACCGGGGGTGCGGTCAGCGAGACCGAGCACCGGGCCAAGGCTCCCGCGGGTCGGGCCTTCCTGAAGGGGGCTGCACACACCCCGGCCCACGAGCTGCCCTCGCCGGACTTCCCGCTGCTCTATACGACCGGCAGGACGGTCTACCAGTTCCACACCCGGACCAAGACAGGGCGCTCGAAGTCCTTGAATCACGCGGCCCCCGACGCCTGGGCCGAGCTGTCGACCCACGACGCCGAGTCGCTGGGCATCCTCGAGGGAGACGTGGTCCGCGTCGAGTCGCCGAGAGGTGCCATCGAGGTCAAGGCGCGCGTCGGTGACGTCATGCCCGGTACGGTGTTCGCGCCATTCCACTACGGGTCGTGGGACCTCGACGGGGTGACACCCGAAGGGCAGTCACGACAGGCCAACGAGCTGACCATGACGGTCTGGGACCCGGTCTCCAAGCAGCCCTACTTCAAGACCGCGGCCTGTCGGGTCACGAAGGTTCGGCCCGGCGACGGGCCTTCGCCGGCTCCCACCACCGCGGCGTCCGCACCCGTCGGCTCCGAGGTGCCGGCAACCCGGGGCGGCGAACCCGCCCGGTCCCAGGTGCTCGCCGAGACCCCCGACTACCCGCTCGACCCGTCGCGACACCCGCCCGGGCGTGCCTCGGCGACTGGTGGTGAGGGCTGATGCCCCACCTGTCCACTTACGTCGCCCTCGCCGATCACAGTGAGCAGATCCTGGCCCAGTCGTTCCGCACGCTGGCCGACGGCCGACCGGACGTGCACGACGTCTTCCACATGTGCCAGACCCTCGCCACGATGAGCGACACCCATCGCGAGGCGCTTCGACCGGTCGCGGCTCGATACGGCGAGGACCCCGATGTCGACGAACCCGAACGGCTCCGCGCGACGGGTGTGGGCACGGTCCGCGAGGGCGAGGTCGGGCTCTTGCGCGACTTGCAGGACCTCCACCTGTTGGCCACGCTGGTGAAGTCGACGTGGATGGTGGTCAGCCAAGGCGCGCAGGGCCTGCGCGACCGGCAGCTGCTGGCGATCGCTCAAGAGTCCATGGCCGACACCGGGCGCCAGCTCACCTGGCTCGAGACGCGTATGAAGGCCGCAGCTCCACAAGCACTCATCGTGGCTCCGTGACCGGCGCTGGCCGGGCGGCGTCGGGACCCTCCCGACGCCTTCGCCGAGGCCGCTGACGAGCTGGCGCCGGCCCATCAGGACCTCAGTCCCCCACGAACGGAAGAGAGCCATGGCAGATCTGGACATCCAACTCGGGCAGGGAGTCGACTGGACCCTCCAGGACCCCGACCCGCTGGGCACCAACACGCCGGACCTGGGTGCGACCACGACACTGAAGTCCGGTGCGCTGTTCCTGGTCACCCAGACGTCTGGGGACATGCCGGCGCAGTCGTCCCGAACAGGCCGCCACGGACTCGGCCTGTACTTCCACGACACCCGCTTCCTCGACGAGAAGCGCATGCGGCTCAACGGCCGGCCGATGACCTTGCTCTTCGAGTCCGCCGACCTCGGCGACCGATGCACCCGCGAGCTGACCAATCCCGAGCTCAAGCTCGGTGACGGCGGCGTCCTCCACAAGGAGACGATCGGGCTGCACGTCGACACCACCCTCGATGGGGAGATGAGGGAGGTGCTGACGTTCCGGAACTTCGGTCGCGAGCCCCTCCAGGTGACGTTGACCCTGGCCTACGGTTCGGGCTTCGACGACATCTTCACCGTTCGCGGGATGACGCCGGGCGAGAGGGGCCAGCTGGGTGACGCGGAGAGCGCGGGCGATGTGCTGCGCCTGGGGTACATGGGCGCAGACGATCGCCGTCGCACGACAGAGATCAGCTTCGACCCGCCTCCGGAGAGCCTGCGTGGGAACTGCGCCACGTACCGCCTGGAGCTCGCCCCGGGGGGTTCGCAGCGAGTCGAGGTGGCCATCCGGCTCGAGGACGTGCCGGCAGCGGGGACCGACGACGGCCTGGAGAGCTCGCCGGCGCGGGTGGAACGCGCAGCCGCGTCCGGCGCCGACCGGGTCGGCCTGCCTTCGGGCGAGGTGCGCCTGACGACGAGCAACGAGCTGTTCAACCGAGTCCTGCGCCGTTCGTTCCTCGACCTGGCCATGCTCGACACGCGTCAGGGCGACGACCGGTTCTTCGCCGCCGGCGTTCCTTGGTACGTGGCGCTCTTCGGCCGCGACTCGATCATCACCGCCCTGCAGACCTTGGCCTTCGCCCCAGATCTCGGCCGCGCGACGCTTGACCTCCTGGCCCGCCACCAGGGCCGCGAGCACGACCCCGATCGTGACGAGGAGCCGGGCAAGATCCTCCACGAGCTGAGGGTGGGCGAGCGGGCGCGGTTGCGGGAGGTGCCCTTCACTCCGTACTACGGCACGGTCGATGCGACGCCACTGTTCCTCGTGCTGCTGGGCGAGTACCTCCAGTGGACGGGCGACCTCGACTACTTCGACACCCTGCGACCACACGTCGATGCCGCACTGGAGTGGCTGGACCGCGACGGCGACCTCGATGGTGACGGCCTCTTCGAGTACGCGTCGCGAGCCAGCGACGGGTTGGCGAACCAGGGGTGGAAGGACTCGTACAACGCCATCGTGCATGCGGACGGCTCGTTGGCAACGCCGCCCATCGCCCTGGTCGAGGTGCAGGGGTATGCCTTCCGCGCCTTTCGGGCCGTGGCGAACGTCTGTCACGCGGCCGGCGACAAGGAACGCGCGATCCGTCTGGAGAGCCGTGCCGCGCAGCTCCAACGCCGGTTCGAGGAGTCCTTCTGGTGCCCCGAGCTCGGCAACTACGCCTTGGCCCTGTACGGCGACTCCCCCGCGAAGCAGCGGGCGGAGGTCGAGGCATCCAACCAGGGGCAGGCCCTGTGGGGAGGCATTGCCTCGACGGCCCACGCGACTGCGGTACGAGACAGCGTGATGGACCCGGAGCGGCTCAATGCGGGCTGGGGGGTCCGGACGCTGTCCAAGGCCGCTGTCGCGTACAACCCGTTCGACTACCAGACCGGGGCGATCTGGCCCCACGACAGTGCCATGGTGGCGGTGGGCCTGCGCACCTATGGCTTCGACGACGACGCGCTCGCGATCCTCACCGGCCTGTACGAGGCCGCCACCCAGTTCGACCTGTACCGACTCCCGGAGCTGTTCGCCGGTTTCGACCGGGCCACCTACGGCCGGCCGGTGCGGTACCCCGTGGCGTGCAGCCCGCAAGCCTGGGCGGCCGGAAGCCTGCCGTACCTCCTGGTTGCCGTCCTCGGCATCGTCCCTGATGCCTTTGCCCGGACGATGCAGGTCATCCGACCACGTTTGCCGGTATGGCTCGACTGGGTAGAGGTCAAGGGGTTGGCGATCGGCGCCAGCCGCGTCGACCTTCGCTTCGAACGATCTGGCGACCTGACCCTCGCGGCCGTCACCTCCAAGTCCGGCGATGTGCACGTGAAGATCGAGTACTGAGTCCGCGCTCTCCATCCCGACTCGGGCTGGCGGCCGGCGATGGAGGTAGCGCACCATGAGGATCGCCCAGATCGCCCCGCTGACCGAGCCAGTCCCACCGCAGCTGTATGGCGGGACCGAACGAGTCGTGTCCCTGCTCACCGAGGAGCTGGTCAGGCGTGGACACGAGGTGACGCTGTTCGCCAGCGGCGACTCGGAGACGGATGCGCGACTGGTGTCGGTGACCCGTGAGGCGTTGCGGCTCAGCCCCGAGGACGTCGACCCGAACCTGCACCTGATGCTCGAGCTCAGCCAGGTCTTCGAGCGCGCACACCAGTTCGATGTGATCCACAGCCACGTCGACTTCTACGCGCTGCCGTTCGCCCGGCTGGTCAAGACGCCCGTGGTGACCACGCTGCACGGGCGGCTGGACCTGGGAGGTCTTCAGGCGGTGTTCGAGCGGTTCAGCGATGCTCCCCTCGTCTCGATCAGCGACAACCAGCGAGGGCCCATTCCTGGCGCCAACTGGGCCGCGACGGTCTACAACGGCACAGATCTCGAGGAGTTCACCTTCAACGAGGCCGGTGGTGACGACTTCGTCTTCGTCGGCCGGATCTGCCCCGAGAAGAACATCGAGGGTGCCATCGCGATCGCCCGGCGCAGCGGGGTGCCGCTGCGCATCGCCGCGAAGATCGACCCGGTGGACGTCGAGTACTACGAGTCGGTGATCAAGCCCCTCATCGACGGCCAGCAGGTGGAGTACCTCGGCGAGCTCGGCGGAGCGGACAAGGACCAGCTCCTGGGTTCGGCGCGCGCCCTGCTCTTCCCGGTTGACTGGCCCGAGCCGTTCGGCTTGGCGATGACGGAGGCGATGGCCTGCGGCACGCCCGTCCTGGCCCTGCGGAGGGGCTCGGTCCCGGAGGTCGTCGAGGACGGTGTCACAGGCCTCGTCCGGGACACCGAGGACGAGCTGGTCGCTGCCGTCGACGAGGTGGTCCACCTCTCCCGGCGGGCCTGCCGCGACAGGGTCGAACGCCTCTTCAGCGTCGCGGTCATGACCGACGGCTACGAGTCCGTCTACGAGTCCCTCACCGGGTGACGGCGGCAACGACGCGACGGGCAGTGCCGGCCGCAGAGGCCCCCTCGGATGCCGAGGGGGCCTCTGCTGGCTCACGCCAGCCGGTCCGCGTGCCTCATGAGGTCGGGATCGTCAGGCGTTCCTGCGACTAGCGACGCGCTCAGGCGTCGTGGTCGTCGTTGGTGTTGCCGCGGGTGCCGGACTTGGCCAGGCCGCGCGCGACCATGTACCCGATGGTGAGGAAGGTGATGAAGCGCAGCGCCTGCTCGGCGCTGAACGGGTCGGCACCGCCGTCGCCACCGTCGCCCACGACCAGAGCCGTGAGGGCAACCGCGACCACGGCCGCGATGTAGGCCATGAGCTCGGTGGTCCTGGTGGCCGGGCGGGTCTCGGTGAGCAGCTGGCGGCGGGTGCCCCGAGCAGTGGTGACGTCGTTGTTCGTGGTGGTAGCCATGAGGACTCCTGTGTACTCCGAGTTGATCGGAGATCGAGATCGAATCCGCGCAATGGCCCTCTGTTAGACACTCGACACCTCAGAATGAGGGGGCGGCGACCAGCCTCGATGGGCGGCCACGTCATGCGGTGGTGCAACACTGTCGGACTCTCCGAGCCAAGTCAATTCGGCATCACTGCAGGTCAGGGGGCTACTTGCCGATGCCGTCCGTGAGACCCCTGAGGAACTGGCGCTGACCGATCAGGAACAGGACGATCATCGGCAACGCGGCCATGGTCAGCCCGGCGAACTGGACGGGCCAGTCGGTCAGCAGGCGGCTCTGCATGTCCATCAGCCCCACAGGCAGCGTCTTCAGGTCGCCCGTGCTGATGAAGACCAGCGCGAAAACGAACTCGTTCCAGGCAAAGAGCGCCTGCAGCAAGGCCGCGCTGACGAGGATCGGTCGACACATCGGCAGGATCACCTGCCAGAACGCCTGGGTGGGTGAGCAGCCGTCCAGCGTTGCGGCCTCGTCGACCTCCGAGGGGATGTCGATCATGTACGCCCGGATGAGGAAGGTCGTGAAGGGGATGCGGAACGCGGTGTACAGCACGATGAGCGCCCAGTAGCTGTCGTAGATGTGCAGCTGCTGCAGCAGGCCGAAGAGAGGAATGAGGGCCACCGTCGGTGCGAGCATCAGTCCCCCGAGCAGGAGTCCGAGAATGGTTCCGCCGAAGGGCACTCGCAGGCGCACCAGCCCGTACGCCGCCCAGGCGCTGAGCAGGACGGTCGTGAGGATGGAGGCCGACGTCACCAGCACGCTGTTGACGAAGTAGCGGACGACCCCAGCGCTGCCGGCCTTGCCGAAGTTCTCCCAGCGCAGCTCGCCCGGCATGCCCCACGGACTCGCGAAGACCTCCTGGTTGCTCTTGAAGCTGCTGAAGACCATCCACAACAACGGGTAGAGGACCGCGACGACGAGCACCCCGAGACCGATCCACAGGGTCAGACGCCCTGCGATGCGCGCGATGCGACGTCCCGCACCCATCTGCCAGCCGTCTGCCTTGCGGTTCGCCGGCGTGGCGACCGTGGCACTGGAAGGCTTCGCACGGGTGGGGCTGGAGGCAGACATCACCATTGGATCCTCCGTCGACGGCTCACGATGATCTGGACGGCGCCGATCGTGAGGGTGATCAGGAAGATCACCGTGGCGATGGCGGAGGCGTAGCCCATGTCGTCGTTCAGGAAGGCGTTGCGGTAGAGCCACGTGCCGAGCACCTGGCTGGAGTTCGAGGGCCCACCCGCTGTCATGACCATCACCTCGTTGAACACGAGGAAGGCTCCGGAGATGGTGAGGATGATGACGAGCGTCGTCATCTCGCGGACCATGGGCACGGTCACGGAGAAGAACCTTCGGATCGGCCCTGCGCCGTCGACCTTCGCAGCCTCGTGGAACTCCTTGGGAATCCGCTGGATCCCGACCACGAACAGGATCGCCGTGTAGCCGATGGACTGCCACTGACTCATCGCGATGATGCTGCCCATGGCCGTGCCCGGCTCCCCCAGCCACGAGTGCCGCCAGCTCTCGAGGCCCACGGCTTCGAGCAGGCGGTTCACGAGGCCGATCTGGGGGTTGTAGAGGAACGAGAACAGGATGCCCGCGACCGTGATCGAGATGACGGCGGGGATGAAGTAGATCGTGCGCAGGATGCCGCGCAGTCGCTCGTGCACGAACTCCTCGAGGAGGGCCGCCAGGACGAGCGAGAACCCGACCTGGCAGACCAGCGACACGATCGCGAAGACCGTGTTGTTGCGCAGGGCGGTCCAGAAGATCGGGTCGTGGAACGCCGTGCGGTAGTTGTCGAGGCCGACGAACGTCGGTGCCACCGAGAACGCGTTCCACGAGAACAGGCTCAGCCGCAGGTTGTCGACGATGGGGTAGTAGACGAAGACCAGCAGCAGGACCAGCGCGGGCAGGACCCAGGCCAGGGATCGCCATCGCATCAACGTGGTGCTCATGTCATGCCCTCCTCGGGTGGGCGTTGGTCGGTCGACGTTGACCGACCGTGTCGAGGTCGGACCAGGTGGTCCTCGGTCAGTGGGGCGGGCAGGTTCCATGGTCCGCCCGCCCCACCGCGGGGTGAAGTCAGCCGGCCTGCTTCTTGGCCTTGGCGGCAGCCTCCTGGACGCCGGTCAGGACGTCCTTGCTCGTCTTCGAGCCGGAGATCACGCCCTCGACACCGGAGAGGTAGGCGTTGGCCACCTCCGCGTTGGTCACCGTGTCGAGCCAGATGGCGAACTGGTTGGCCTTGCTGATGTCGGCGAGTGCGCTCTGGAGCTGCGGGAACGAGTTCTCTGCGGTCGCAGACCCCTGCACCGGGCTGAGCCAGCCGATGTCAGCCGTGAGCTTCGCGGCGTTCTGCTGGTTGGTCATGAACTTGAGGAAGTCGACAGCCAAGGCAGCGTTCTTGCTCTGGGCGTTGACCATGAACCCGTCCGGGGCACCGGTCAGGGCTCCGGCGTCACCGGCCGCGCCCTGTGGTGCGGGCAGCCGCATGAAGTCCCAGTTGTCCGCGAGCTCCTTCGGCGCACCACCCTTGGCGGTCAGCACCTGGAACTCGACCGACTCCAGGTAGTGCATGGCGGCCTTGCCGTTGAGGAAGTTCGCCTGCCCGGCCTCGTGCGAGACACCATTGGCATCCTTGCTGGAACAGTGCGTGACGATGTCCTTGAACTGGTCGACCGCCTTGACGTAGCCGGGATCCGTGAACGCACCCGTGGCCGGGTCGTAGTCCTTGGCGAGCGTGTCCGGCGCGACGTTGTAGGCGTTGAGCTGGGTGATGTAGTGGATGGCCGGCCAGCCGTACTGGTTGCCGAACGCGATGGGCGTGTAGCCCGCCGACTTCAGCTTGTCGCACGCGCCGAGCAGCTCCTCGAGGGTGGACGGGGCGCCGTTCACGCCGGCCTTGGCGAAGGCGGCCTTGTTGTAGGCCAGGTACTTCGCATCGAGGTCGATCGGCACGCCGTAGTTCTTGTCCTTGGTCTCGAAGGCCTTCAGGGCAGCCGGGGAGAACGTCTTGCCCCATTCGGTGTCGGCTCCGATGACGGAGGTCAGGTCGGCGGCGAGCCCGGCGCGGACGAACTTGTTCGCGAAGTCACCGGCCCACGAGAAGTAGATGTCGGGCAGCTGCTTGGACGCCGAGAGCACCCGGATCTTGTCCTTGTAGGGCTGATCCCCGACCTGCTCGAGCTTGATGGTGACCTTGGGGTTGGCCTGTTCGTAGGCCTTGGCCACGCTCTCGAAGTACGGCGCGTACTTGGGGTCGGCGAACTTGGTGACCATGGTGATGGTGCCCGACTTCTCGGCCGGTGAGGTGAGGCTCGGCTTGCCTCCTCCCGAGCCGCTGTCGGCCGTCCCGGGCGCGCCGCAGGCGGCCAAGGTCACCGCGGCCGCGGTGGCGAGCACGGCGAAGGATGCGCTGCGTGTGGTGTGCTTCATGACAGGTCCACTCCTTTGTGGATGGGGTTGAGCGGTGCAGTGAGCCCCTCGAGTGAGGTCTCGTACCCGAAAGCGCCGAACGTGGCGCAGGTGTGTGATGCGTATGCCGTCGCGGCGCCGAGGAGGTCCGTGAGCGGCACTTCGGCGATGAGGCCGGTGAGCAACCGGGCGATGAAGGCATCCCCGGCTCCGAGGGTGTCGACGACGTCCGTGGCTGGCGCCGGGGCGTGCACCACCAGCTCGCCCTGGACAGCCACCGCTCCCCCGGCGCCCATGGTGACCGCGACGAGGCCAGGGCCCAGGGCCTGGATGCGCCGAGCCTCGCTCAGGGCGTCGTCGACCGACGCGGAGGGCAGTGAGCGGATGGCGATGTCGACGAGTGGTGCGTACTCGGCGACGTAGTCGTCGGGACGCTCCGAGAAGTCGAAGGAGAGCCGTGACGCCGCCGCCGAGAGGTCGGCCAGCTGGTCCTCGACCATGGAGCACTCACCCGTGTGCACGACGCTCGCTGCCGCGACGGCTGCGAAGTCGGCGGACGTGAGCACGACGTTGGACACCCCCGGGTCCCCGTGGTCGAAGACCCGGTTGCCGTCGACGACCCGCACGTCCGCTGAGGCGTTCGGGCCCTCCACGACCCGCAGCATCGAGGTGTCCACCCCCTCGGCCACCAGGGCGTCGAGGACCGTGCGGCCCGCGAGATCGGTGCCCACCGCGCCGATGTATGCCGTGCCGGCGCCGCAACGACGACCGTGGACTGCCACGTTGACGGCGTTTCCTCCGGGGTAGAGCACCCCCCGTTCGAGGTACCGGTCGACGACGTTGTCGCCGACGGTGAGCAGGGTGACGTTCATGGGGTGTCCTCAGTACGCCATACGGCGGTAGTAGCGGCGGGTCGTCAACGGGTGGTCGCGCATCACCTCGAGGTGGGCGCTCACCCGCTCGAGCAGGGCAGCCAGGATCACTGGGGACACGAGTGCACGGGTGGCCCGCGAGATCCCGGGCAGCTCCACGTCGGCGGCGTCGAGCACCAGCAGCTTGTCGGTGAGTCCGGACGTGAAGCGCTCCACCCGGTCCGCAAGGGGTCGGGTCGGGTCCTCTCCCTTGAGGAGCAGGACRCTCACGTCCGGCTCGACCAGCTCGAGGGTGCCGTGGAAGAAGTCGGAGGCGTGGACCGGACGGGTCCGGATCCACTGCATCTCCTCGAGGATGCACATGCCGTAGTAGAAGGCCTGCGGCCAGGTGCTGCCCGACCCGGTGACGATGTGCCACTGGTCGGCCGCGATCGCCTCCGCGAGCTCGTGCGCTCGCGGCTCGAAGGCAGCCTTGGCGTCGAGCAGGAGCTGCGGTAGCCGCTTCAGCTCGGCGACGACCGTGGCGTGGTCCTCCAGCGTGTCGGTGCGCGCCATGATCGACAGCGCGAGCAGCAGCGACTGCAGGTAGAACGACTCGCAGGACGTGTCGTCCTCGGCGAAGTTCACCAGGGCGGTGTCGGCCTTGGCGCCCAGAGGGGTGTCCGCGTGGCCGGTGAGGACGAGCACCCGAGCGCCGCTCGCCTTGACGTGGTCGAGGGCGGCGATGCTCTCGGCCGTCGTGCCGGACAACGAGGGGATCACGACGAGGGTGTCACGACCCACGAGGGCCGAGCCGGTCTCGACCAGCTCGGCTGGCAGCACGACATCGGCGCGGAACGTCGAGTGGTCGCGCAGCAGGACGGCCGCGGGCTGCATGAGGATGCCCGCCCCGCCGGCCCCGGCGAAGACCACGTTGGTCACGCCGGAGCCGAGGGCGTCAGCCACTGCGGCGTCGATCTGGTCGGCCAGGCCAACCGCACCCGACTGGATGCGCAGGTAGCGCGCCGGGTCGAAGTTGAGCAGCTGAGAAGTCATGCTCAGTACTCGACCTTGAACATGTAGCGACGCGTCTCGAGGTCGTGACCGCGGACCGACTCGTAGTGCTGCGCGAGCCGGTTGGCCAGCGCCCCCACGACGATCGGCGAGATCTCGCCCCGGACGGACTCGGGGATGCCGGGCAGCTCGAGGTCGCGCACGTCGACGTACTGCGCCTTCTTGCAGTACTTGTCGAGGAACGCCCTGGCGCGCTCACCCATCGGCCGCGAGGCGTCGTCACCCACCCACAGCAGGACGGCCGTGTCGTCGTCGACCATCTCGAACGCGCCCTGGAAGAACTCACCGGAGTTGAAGGCCGCCGCGTGCTTCCACTGCATCTCCTGCAGGAAGCACATGGCCAGTCCGTAGGCCCACCCGTAGCTGGGGCCGGAACCAAGGACGTAGGTGATGGGCTCGTCCTTGAACGCCTCGGCGATGTCGGCCAGCTGCGGCTCGGCCTGCTCGACCGCGTGCCGCACGGCGGCAGGCAGGGCTGCCAGGGCCTGGTCCACGGCGTCGGCGTCGCGCTCGGCGCCAGTGGCGGCAAGCAGCTCGAAGGCGACGACGAGCTCGAACAGGTCGCTCTTGCCCGTGAAGGCCACGTCAGCCGCCTCGGCGAGCGGGCTGCCAGGCTTCGCGGCGGCGATGACCGTCGCGCCCGTGGCCTTGGCGGTCCTGGCGGCGGCCACCGTCTCCTTGGTCGTGCCCGTGTAGGAGGCAAGCACCACGAGCGAGCCCGGGCCCATGATCGCCGGGACCGACGTGTTGAGCTCGTCGCTCTGCAGCTGGAAGGCCGGGAACGACGCCTTCTGCTGGAGCAGGTAGTGGGCCGGGTAGCTGCAGATGATCGAGCCGCCCGCGCCGACGAAGTACACGTTGCGCAGCCCACGGTCGACGACGTCGCGCACCACGGTCGCGATCGCATCGCGCTCCGCGACGGTGGCCGTCAGCTTGTCGACGGTGTCGGCGTCGATCGGCTTGAGGGGAAGGGTTTCGGTCATCGGTGCTCCTGGTTCCAATCCGCGAGTGAATCGCTTTTGATAACGTTCTCAACCTGACGAGTGAGAACGTTCTCAACACATCCGTCGCCATGTCAAGGGGGTGTCCGAAAATTTCGTCCCCACCGGTCGGGGCGAGCCGATCGAGCACCGGCTAGGGTCGGGCCGAGAACTCGCCTGCGGAGGACGGCACCGGGGTCACCTGTGGCCAGGGGCGGGTCAGAGGCGGTCCCGCACCCAGCACCACCGGGGCCGTTGCCAAAACCGTTGTCACCACATGAGTTTCGAGGGAGTGCCGTGAGCAGGAGCGCCGAGCCGCGCGGCATCGCGACGGTCGACGACGTCGCGCGTGCAGCGGGCGTGTCCACCGCCACTGCGGCCAGGGCGCTGGGTGGCTACGGCTCGGTGCGAGAGAGCACGCGCGAGCGAGTGCTGGCGGCCGCGGAGCAGCTCGGCTATCGCGCCAACAGCCTGGCTCGCAGCATGATCACCGGTTCGACGCGCACCCTCGGCGTCGTCATGTCCGACATCGAGAACCCGTTCTTCCGGCGCTCCCTGCGCGGCATCGCCGACACCGCGCGGGCACAGGGGTTCGAGGTGCTCCTGGCCAACACCGACGAAGAGCTCGACAAGGAGGAGACCGCGGTCAGGGTGATGACCGAGCGACGGGTCGACGGGCTGGTCGTGTGCCCGGCGGACGGCGGCGACAGGTCCCACCTGGGCGAAGTCATCGCCGCCGGCATCCCCGTGGTCCTCCTGGACCGGAGCGTGGCTGGCCTGCACGCCGACACCGTCGGCATCGACAACCGCAAGGCTGCCCGGGCTGCCACCGAGCACTTGCTGTCCCATGGCCACCGGGACATCGCGATCGTGACGGGTGGGACGCACGCGATGCTGGAGCGAATGCTGCGTCCCGACATGAAGGGCGTGGAGCGGGCTTCGGCCACCACGGTCGGCGCCCGTGCGGCTGGCTTCCGGGACGCCATGACCGCGGCGGGCCTCACGATCCGACCGGAGCTGATCTCCTCCGGCGGCTACCGACGCGAGGACGGGGAGGCCGAGACGGCCAGGTTGTTGGCCTTGGACGACCCTCCGACAGCGATCCTCACCTTCGACGCCATGCAGTCCCTGGGTGCGTTCCACGCCATCGCGCGGGCGGGGGTTCGTTGCCCCGAGGACGTGTCGCTGCTGGGCTTCGACGACACCGAGTGGGCCGACCTGGTGAGCCCGGCGCTGACCGTCATCGCCCAGCCGACGTACGAGATCGGGGTGGCGGCCTGCCGGTTGCTGCTGTCACGCATCGAGGGAGCAGGAGGCGCGGTGGCGCATCGCCGGTTGCCGACCAAGCTCATCGAGCGCGCGTCCGTCGGGCCTCGGCCGTCGCCCTGACCGACACCGCCGAGACCAGGCCGACCGACGCCGGCCTCGGCCCTGAGACGCCGTCAGTGGTGTCCACGGCCGTGGGCGTGCTGGGGACTCCGGCGCCGCACGACGCATCGAGCCACGCCTGCATCTGCGGCGACGGTGGCGGCAGCGCAGTGACCGGTTCACGCGCACCCAGGGGCCGAATTCCCTTGAGCAGCCGATGGGCTCGCGGTGCTCCGATGTCGTCGGCCTCGCGGTCGTCGTAGTCCACGAGCGTGACGACCTCGCGCCCCGTGAACAGGGTGAGCTCCTCGGAGACCATCCCGGCCGGCACCCCGAGCAGGGTCTCCTGGCCACAGACCGGCGTCGCCCACTGCGGGTCCCAGGCCCGCGTCGACAGGTCCACGGGTGACGTGCAGCCGCCCTCACCGAACAGCGGTGGAGCAGGGCACGGGCCGTACCAGGCGCTGACGTAGTAGGGCTCCCCGGGCGGGCCGGGGATCAGGTCGAAGAGGTCGTAGTCCCCTGCGGTCTCGCCCAGCCAGTAGAACGGATGCCCGGCCTGTTCCGCGAGGCTGACGGCCGCGGCCCGTCGAGCCTCCCCCACGTGCCCGGCCGACGGGAGGCCGAGCGACCCACAGCCGGAGACCAACGTGACCAACACCGAGAGGGCCACCGTGCCGGTGAGCAGGTGCAGCGCGCGATGGCCGATCGCTGCGCCGACCTCCCGGGCGAGGGACCGCGTCTCGGACACCTGGAACGCGTGGTGCACGGTGTGCCTCACCACCCCGGCGACGAGCGCCAGGATCGCCGAGACCACGACCACCGGGCCGAGGGCGGCGGCCGAAGGTGCGCGGTGCAGGAGCTCTGCGGCGACGACGCCGGCGAGGGCGAGCCAGACCAGTGCATGCGCCGAGCCTGCGAGTGTCCGCACGGCCGAAGGGACGACCACCCTCGAGCGACCGTCGAACTTGCCCGGTGCCCGGTCACCGGTGAAGAACGTCTTCCAGGTCTCGATGGAGGCGACCGCTGCCCCACCGGCCGCGAGCCCCAGCACCAGCACGTCATCAGTCCGCGGGGACAACACGACCGCCCACGCCGTCGCGATCGCCGGGCTGCGCAGGAACTTCCAGCCGCTGAAACCCTCGATCGGGGCGTCCTTCCATGCCCCGCCGACGGCCGTCGCCCACCCCGCGCCCCCGCCACACGCGGCAACCAGCAACCACCACGGGACGACGCCCGAGGACTGCCCCAGCCGCACCGCCAGCCCGGCGCCGACGATCGCTGCGAGCAGGAGCCCGCCCGCGGCATACCGGAGACCACGATGGTCGACTGTCCGCCCACGGATGCCGAGGCGCATGGGGATGGTGAACGCGCTCTGGTCGTCCTCGCGCACGATCGCCTTCCAACCCTCGGTCGCCAGCCTCTCGAGGGCATAGACGACCAGTGCCACGAGCACCAGGTCGCCGCCAGCCGCCAGGGGCGTGAGACCGACGACCGCGACCGCGATCAGGGCCGCCAGTACCACGCTGCGGACCCCGCTCGTCCAGCGAAACCCCTCGAACGGGGAGTCCTTGTAGGCGCCCCACGACGCCGCGTGAACGCCCGCCAGTCCCCCGACCGCTGCCCAGCCGATGATCGACATGACCTCCGCCTCTCGATTTCGTTGGCCTGCAATGGTTGCCGGCTCGTGGTCCAGAGTTCCGTCGCCCCGTCGATCGGGCAGCGGGCGCGGGACACCACCGGCCGGGGATCTCTACCCGGGGCGACCGGACGGCGTCCCGGCGCCGTCGGGCAACGTTCCCGGTCGATCCGGGACGACCGACCTGCAGACACGGCCACCCCGCCGGGCGGACACTGAGGCGGAGGTGATGGCCGTGGTCGCAAGCAGCGGAGTGGTGCGGCACCTCGGTCTGCCCGGGAAGGCACACTCCGAGCCACCCGGCGTGGGTCCGCGACGGCTGCGTCCCTGGGCCGTCATCACGACCCGAGTCCTGGCCGTGACCGCCGCCCTGCTCACGGCTGCCGCTGTGGCGCTCGCGCTCGCCTTGCGGGACGACCCCGGCAACGCGCACACCCACGTCGCCGTCGTGCCCGCACTCCTCCTGGTCGTCGGAACGGGCGTGCTGGTCGCGTGGTCCAAGCCCCGCAACGCGATCGGATGGCTGCTCCTGGCCGTCGCGACCCTTCAGGCCATCTCCATCGGCGCGGGGGCCTACGCCGCCGTGTACGCGTCACCCATCGGAGCCGGGTGGCCTGCCGCGGACCTCGTGGGGTGGGTGGCGGACTGGACCTGGCTGCCGTCGGTGTACCTTCCGCTGGCTGTCCTTCCGGTCGTCTACCCGCTCGGCCATCCCACCTCGTGGCGCTGGACCGCGGTGGCCGTTGCGGGCACCGCCGGTTCGGTCCTGGTGGCGCTGCGCCTCGCGCTCGGCGAGGCGGATGCGCCGGCGCGTGCAGGGCTCTGGCACGCGCCCGACTGGCTCGTCACGGCGCTCGGGACCTCCGGGTCGGTACTACTCGGCGGCACCATCGCCCTGATCGTCCCGGCCATCGCGCTGCGCACCCTCAGGGCTCGCTCCCCCGAGCGACAGCAGCTCCTGCTGCTGCTCGCTGCCGTCGCCGTCGCGCTGCTGGGCCTGGTGTCGCGCCCGGCGGAGCCCATCGCCGCCGTCGCCCTCAGCCTCCCCGCAGTGGCGGTCTGCCTGGGGATCCTGCGGTACCACGTGGCCGGCCTGACCTCCCCCCTGCGCGGGATCCTCTACGTCACCGTCCTCACGGGCCTCGTCGTGGCGATCACCGCGGGGGTCAGCGCCGTCGCTGCAACGCTCGGGCTCGACCAGCCGCTACCCCTGCTCGCGTCGGCGACGGCAGTGGCCCTGCTCATCGGACCGCTGTCGTCGTGGCTGCGCCGGCAGGTCGACCGGCTGCTGCTCGGCGCCCCCGTCGACCCGATCATCGACCTCGAGCGCCACCCGCGGATCGAGCGTGGTGACCGGCACGACCCACTGCAGAGCGTCGTCGTCGGGCTCGTCGAGGCGATCGGCGTGCGCTACGCCGCGGTCATCGACGAGGCCGGCCGCACCCTGGCCTCCACCGGTGAGCTGGACGACCCCGACGACCGCTCGACCGCGGTCGAACGGGTCCGCCTGCGCTCGGGCCGCAACGACCTGGGCRTCCTCGTGATGTCCAGCCTGAAGGACCTCGGCGGCCGGCGCATCGTCGCTGCCCTGACCGTCCACATCGCCGCCGTCCTGCGAGCCCAGCAGCTCGCCGCCGACGTCCAGGCCGAACGCACCCGCGCGGTGGCCGCCGAGATGAGCGAGCGGGAGCGGGTCCGCCAGGACCTGCACGATGGCCTCGCCCTTCCCTGTCAGGGATCTCCCTGAGCCTGCAGGCTGCCGAGACGGCCCTGGCCCGCGACCCGGAGGCGGCTCG
This sequence comes from Pedococcus sp. P2_E4, assembly GCF_056403935.1. NCBI lineage: Bacteria > Bacillati > Actinomycetota > Actinomycetes > Micrococcales > Intrasporangiaceae > Pedococcus > Pedococcus sp. P2_E4. The sequence continues at coordinate 56,740 of NZ_JBFUEO010000020.1, forward strand.
AGCGCTGGTCCGGCGAGCCCGCGACGAGACCGACCTCGCCGGTGCCGAGGTCCGGCGGGTCCTCGACCGGCTCGGCCCGGCGGCGCTCGACCACGCAGACCTGGCGGACGCGCTGCGCGATGCCGCCCACCGCCTCGGCTTCGACGGCGACGGCACGCCGGTGCTCCACCTCGACACGCGGCTCAACCGCACCCTCCCGCCCCGGGTGGAGGAGACGGCATACCGGATCGCCCACGAAGCCCTGACCAACGTCATCCGGCACGCCGGCGCCACAACCTGCACCCTCACGGTCCGTGACCACGGTGACCACCTCGAGCTGTGCATCAGCGACGACGGTCGGGGCGTGCCGGAGGTTGCCGGTGACGGGGTGGGGCTGTCGAGCATGCGCATGCGCGCGGCGCACGCGGGCGGCACCGTCGACATCAGGGCTGCCGCCGCCCCTGACCACGGGACACGGGTCAACGTGTCACTGCCGCTGGAGGCGACCACGTGACCCGCGTCGTGATAGCCGACGACCACCCCATGTTCCTGTTCGGCCTGCGAGCGGTGCTCGACCAGGCGGACGGGATCGAGGTGGTCGCCGAGGCCACCGACGGTGAGGCGCTCGTGGCCTTGGTCGCCGACCACGGACCCGACGTGGTCCTGACCGACCTCGGTATGCCGGGACTGGACGGCATCGGGGTCCTCGGAGCCCTGGCCGCGCGCGGTCTCGCCATCCCCGTCGTCGCACTGACCATGCACGCCGACGACGCGCACGTGCGTGCAGCCCTGCGCAGCGGGGCCCGCGGGTACCTGCTCAAAGGGGCCAGTGCAGAGGCCATCACCGCCGCGGTCCACGCCGCCGCCAGCGGCCAGAGCGCGTTCGACGAGTCGGTGGGCAGGCGCCTCGCGGCTGCCTTCGCGGGGGACGCGGCGACCGAGGCCGTCGTCTTCCCCGGCCTGACCGCTCGCGAGGTCGATGTGCTGAGGCTCATCGCCGACGGGTGCGCCAACCACGAGATCGCGCGCCGGCTGCACCTCGCCGAGAAGACGGTCCGCAACATCACCTCGAGCGTGCTGCTCAAGCTCGGGGTCCCGGACCGCACGTCTGCGGCGATCCGCGCCCGCGAGGCCGGCCTGGGCACCGAAGGGCTGGGGACGGCCGCAGGACCCGGAAGCTGACGCCTCCGCCCGGCCCCAGGATGCAGTCGCGGACGACGACGGCCGCAGCGGCACCCGCGCTGCGCCCCTGACAGGGAGTCCCGACCGGCCCACCGGTCGGGGCTCTCACCACACTCGGCGACGGAGCCTCGACCAGGGTCAGTCGACGCCGTCCTGCCGGCTGCCCCGGGTGGTGCGCAGCCGTCGGCCGCGCTCGACGTCCTCGGCCCTCTTCGCGTCGGCCTTGTCCGTGCCGCGCGTGTCACGCGCCGGAAGCTGCAGCTCCTCCTCCGCGGGGAGTCCGGACTGGAGCTCCCGTGCGCGTTCGAGCTCGGCGTCGAGCTCCGCTCCGAACAGCAGCGCCAGGTTGGTGATCCACAGCCACAGCAGGAACACGACGACGCCGGCCAGGGCGCCATACGTCTTGTCGTAGCTGGAGAAGGTGCTGACGTAGAAGCCGAAGGCCACCGACGCGAGGATCCAGACCACGATCGCCACGACCGCACCGACACTCACCCAGCGGAAACGCGGCTGCTTCACGTTGGGGGTGACGTAGTAGAGGATCGCCACGACGAACGCGACGACGAGGAGGATCACGGGCCACTTGGCGATGTTCCAGACCAGCAGGCCAGTCGAACCCAGCCCGATGGCGTCACCCACCGCCTGTGCCGCCGGGCCTGTGAGCACCAACGCCATCGCCACCAGGGCGACCAGGATGACTGCGACCAGGGTCACCGCCAGCATGACGGGGCGCAGCTTCCAGAACGGCCGTCCTTCACGGATCTCGTAGATCCGGTTCATGGCCCGCCCGAAGGAGCCGACGTATCCGGAGGCGGACCACAGCGCGGTCGCGAGGCCCACGACGAAGGCGATCCCGGCTGCCCCTTGCCGCCCGGCGAGCGACGTCAACGTGGGTGCGAGCGTGTCCACGGCCGAACCAGCTCCGACGTCCCGCAGGATCCCCAGCAGGGTGTCCACGGTCTGCTGGGGCTGGCCGAACAGTCCGACCAGCGACAGGAGCGCGATGACGGCGGGGAACAGCGCGAGCACGGCGTAGTAGGTCAGGGCCGCCGCGAGGTCCGTGCACTGGTCCCTGCTGAACTCCCGCACGGTCTTGCGCGCGATGTACCTCCACGACTCGCGGCTGATCTGTGTCGGTGAGTCGGGCGTGGCCGCGTCCGGGTCGCCGGCGGTGGCCTCGGCTTCATTCGGCTTGCTCGAGAGGTTGGGGGACATCGCGTTCCTGGGGGCCATACAACCCCTATGCCCCGCCGCGACGAGATCAATCGCGAGCCGTCTGCGAACGCGTCGGTCCGTGGGCGTGCACGCCTGGTCCCGCGGCTCAGCGAACGTGGGCGCCCTTGGGTGCGGGGCGGACTAGGGCCGAGAACCGTGCCACAGCACTGGACCGGCCTGGATGGGCGGCTCGTCAGGTGCCGTGCGTCGGAAGGGCGTCCCAGGGCGAGTCCGGGTCGGGATGGCGGTCGTGTGCGGGGCGACGTGGTCGTGGCTTGCCCTGCGGGCCGGGTCTCCCAGGATCGCGTATGCGGCGATGACCTGCTGGAGTGTCCTGTCGGAGGCCGCACTGGCGGCGGGGTCGCCCAAGGGGCGGGTGTCGGGGTGGTTCTGGCGCAACAGCGCGCGGTAGGCGCGCCGGATCTGGCCTTGGGTCGCGTTCGGGGTCAGACCCAGGGCGCCGTACGGGTCGGTGCGGTCAACGGTCATGGCTACGCCGAAAGGCGTTCTCTTGGAAGGGTCTTGGCGCTTGCGTGCCGGCTGGCGTCCCCCTCGGGTGGTCGGTCCCCCCGTGGGTGAGGGTCGAGGGGCCTCACCTGGGCCGCGACGAGGTACGCCGTCAAGGCGTGGGCGTCGCGCAGCCTGCGTCAGGCGCGATGGCTCGAACGCGGCCCAGGCGAGAGTCTGTTCATATGGTGCTGCTGCATCCTCTGTGTCGGGCGGTCACCTACCTTCGTCCGTCCTTGTCGTTCCGTCTCGGATCGTGATCCCGAGTGGGCCGCGGGGGCGAGCGTTGACGGCTCCACCCGTCGGCACCGGGGTGGTGTGGGCGACGCGGGGACGCCTGTCCGCCGCGGGGCAGCCGATGGCGGCGCGGTCCAGGGCCGGGTCGAGGCGACGCGGCCGGCGGGTCGGGTGGGGGGACGCTGCTCGACCACTCTTGGGCGATGATCGCGTCGAACTCCGCCCGGAGCAGGTCCTCGTCCGCGCAGATCAGGTCGAGGAAGTCCTCGCCCGCACCCTGCACGACGCTGGCTTGGCCAGCAGAGGCGTCGGCCTGGACAGTTGCGACGGCGAGCATGAGCCTCACCACCCAGGTCAGGCGGAGATGGCCTGCTGGCCTTCGTGCCGGCTGCTGATCTCGATCTTGCGCGGCTTGGCCTGCTCGGCGACCGGGATCTTCAACGTGAGCACTCCAGCGTCGTAGCTGGCCTCGATGCGCTCGGTGTCCACGTTGTCTCCGAGCACGAGCTGGCGGCTGAAAACCCCGCGGGGGCGTTCTGCGGCAAGCAGCTCCGCGTCGCTGGCCCGGTCCGGCCGTTCAGCCTTGACGGTCACCACGTTGCGTTCCACGTCGATGTCGATCGAGTCCTGGTTGACACCAGGCAGGTCGAACTCGACATGGAAGACGTCTCCGTCGCGCCAGGCGTCCATCGGCATCGCCGAGGGCCGGGCGAGCGTGCCGAATGCCTGTTGCGTCAGTCGGTCCAGCTCACGGAATGGGTCGGTGCGCATCAGCATCGTCTTCACCTCCGTCGTCTCGTCCTGATGCTCCCTGGCGTCGCCACAGCCGTCGCGGATCTGTAGCGTCCGCCATAGGTTTTATGTAGCACTGAGTGCACGCTGACGCAAGACCCAGTCGCATTCGGCGCCTGAGTCTTCAGCTGACGTGGATGCTGGGCCGCTGGGCAGGATCGGGTTCAACCTTGCGGATGATCTCGCGCACGACTGGTGGGGTGTCGCCGCGGCCCAGGAGCAGGTAGCGCAGCAAGTGCGCGACCGGGGACCCCTCGGACCACTCGAAGTGGCAGTGCGGGTGCAGACCGGTCGCGTCGCGCAGCGCAAGGAGGACGGCGGCGATGGCATTTGGCGCCGCCGGGCTGGCCACGCGCAGGATTCGGTAGCCCGCCACCTCGACGCCGTGCACGCGCAGCACGTCGGAGAAGTCGGACGGGTCGTCGATGTCGACCTCGAGGAACAGCACGTCAGAGCGACCCGGGACCGGGTTCATTGCCCGCTGCTCGGCTTCCTTGGCGACGTACTCGGCCTCGTCGCCCGCTTGGCGCTTGTTCGCGATGAGGTTCAGCAGCCCGTCGTGTGCGACCGAGTCCTCGATGAACTGGCGTGCGGGCTCGTCGAACTCGATGTGCTCGACCCGCAGCTCAGTGGTGCGGCTGATGCGCGAGACCAGCGAGACCACGACGATGCCGAGGATGAACAGACCCGAGATGGCGATGCCGTCCGGCTTCTCGCGGATGTTCTCCACCAGCGCGTACAGCAGGATGAGGGTCAGGACGGTGAATCCGGCGGCGGCAACCTTCTGGGCGTGCCGGTACGCGGAGATGGTCACGGCCACCGCGCCGGAGACCATCATCGCCAGGATGCCGGTGGCGTAGGCCCCGGCCTGGGCATTGACGTCGGCGCCGAACGCCAGCGTGATGATGACGCAGATGATGGTGTAGACGAGCACGACAGGGCGCACAGCTCGGCCCCACTCGGGCGCCATGCCGTAGGCGGGCAGGTAGCGGGGCACGATGTTGATAAGGCCCGCCATCGCGGAGGCGCCAGCGAACCACAGGATGAGGATGGTGCTGATGTCGTAGACGGTGCCGAATCCGTCGCCGAACATCTCATGGGCGAGGTAGGCCAGGGCCCGGCCGTTGGCTTCCCCGCCAGTGTTGAACTCGTCGGCCGGGATGAGCACGGTGGTGACGAAGCTGGTCGACAACAGGTAGACGGACATGATGAGCGCTGCTCCGGCCAGGAGCTTGCGGGTGTTGCGGATGCGAGAGGCCAGCTTCTCCTTGGCGTTGTGGCCGTCGGCGGCGACGAGCGGCATCATCGACACCCCGGTCTCGAACCCTGACAGGCCAAGCACCAGCAACGGGAACGCGATGACAGCGGGACCGATGGCCCCGCCCAGGCCACCGGAGTCGGACAGGGCCGATGTCCACGCCGACAGGGCGCCGTCCGTGGTGAACACCTCGACCAGCCCCTTCACCACGACGACCGCGTTCAGGGCGAGGAACACCGCCACGAGCGGGATGGCCACGCTGACCGCCTCGCTGAACCCCAGCAGGAACACCCCACCCAGAACCAGCAGCAGGAACACGGTGATGGCCACCGCGTGGCCGTGCAGGGCATCGGGGAAGAACGGTGACTCAAGCACATGGACCGACGCGTCCGCCGCGGACAGGGTGATGGTGATGATCCACGAGGTGGCCACGAACCCGAGCAGAACGAGCACGAAGACCTTGCCCCGCCAGAACGGCAGCAGGTCCTCCAGCATCGCGACAGACCCTTGCCCGTGCGGGCTCTCCCGAGCGACGCGCGAGTACATCGGCAGCATCCCCAGCAGGGTCAGGAGCACGATGAGCAGCGTTGCCAGGGGCGAGAGCGCGCCGGCGGCAAGCGCGGCGATGCCGGGCAGGTACGCCAGGGTGGAGAAGTAGTCGACTCCGGTGAGGGTCATCACCTTCCACCACGCGTGGGGTTGCGCGTGCTCCTCACCCGACTCTGGTCCGACGGGCTGCACCCGGTGCTCGAGCAGCCACGTGGCTCCGGGCTTGGTGGACTCCGCCGGTTTGGCGGGGCTTGGCACGCGGGCAGGCATGACCAACCGGTCAGAAGCGTTCATGTCGTCTCTCAGGTGTGAAGGTGGGGCGGGGCCACCCTACGGGCGGCGGGCTGTATGCCGTGCGGCACGCCGCCGTGCCCGCACAGCGCCTCCTCCTCGCCGAGTCCGTAGGGACGGACGTGAGACTGTGCTCGCCTTGGACGGCTACGACGGCTGGTGGGGCTCGCGGCGCCGCAGCCGGTCGAGCATCCGCGCACGCTTGGCCGAGATGCGCGCCCACACGGCTTGCTGGACGGCCAGGGTCGCCCATCCTGCGAGGGCCATCCCGGACAGGTTGAGCGCCAGCTGCAGGGTGCTGCCCCACACCTCGTGCCCGACGCCGAACGCCAGTCCGAGGGCGATGTTGCCGGCGGCGGGGACGGTGGTGACGGAGATGAACACCCCTGACAGGCCACCGGTGCGGGCCGAGGTCAGTGACAGGACACCGGCGGCCCCGGCGATGACCGCCACGATGAACGACCACTTGTCCGGGAAGTAGATGAAGTCGGTGCCGGGACGCGGCCCGGTCACGTCAGCCAGGCTGATCCAGCCGAGCGCCTTTCCCGCCAACGCGAGCAAGGTGGTCAGCGCAATCGCGGCCGCGAACCCGGCTACGAGCGTCACCGTGGCGCGGCGCAGCAGGGTGTACCGGCGGCGGACCAGCGCGACCCCCAGCGCCGCGACCGCCCCGAACTCGGGCCCGAGAACCATCGCCCCGATGACCAGGATCTGGGAGTCCAGCACGATGGCGATGGTCGCGATGAGGGTCGCCAGTGTCATGAAGCTGCCGTAGGTCCAGTTCAGCTCCGAGTCCTCATACGCCCGCTGCGTCACGTCCGCCCACACCACGGAGTCGGCACCGCTGCCCGGTGTTCGGCGCTCCGCGTCGTAGCCCTCCTTCGACAGCCAGGTGGTCACAGGCTCGATGTGCAGCGACCCGCCGTGGTGGACGCCGAGGTCGCGGAGCTGGTCGATGACCACGTTCGCCCCCTCACGGGCAACGTCAGCCAGGACCAGGTCGCCTGCCGGGCGCAGGGAAGCGTCGCGGACCACGGACAGCGCGCTCACGCTGGTGTCCGCTTCCAAGAGCGCCAGGACGCGGTCGGTCTGGGCGGCTGGGGAGGAGATACGCAGGTGCAGCATCGTCAGAGTGTCCCGCAGTTGCCCTGCCGCCCAGCCGCAAGACCCCGCCGGATGGCCCAGGTCGACGGCCGCGCTCGCCCCGAGAGTCGCTTCGCGCAGGAGGCGCCTCCCGTCCCCCAACACGTGCACCAATGCAACAAGGACCGGCTGCTCTCGTGAGCGCGGGGCCCCGCGCTGGCGGCGGAGCCGCCCTTGAGCCAGTACGGAAAGTTCTCACAAAGAGTCCGTGCAAGCAGCGCCCGCGACCGGAGGCCGTGTCAGCCGCCGCATGACGGCTGAGGAAGGCTGCGTGCATCAGGGCAGCGGATTCGCGCAGGGCTCCCGTTCGCCTCTGGTTCTGTCATGGCCGGAGCAGCACCTTGATGGCTTGTCTGGTGTCCATCGCCTCGTACCCGGCGGCGGCTTGGTCGAGGGGCAGTTCGAGGTCGAAGACCTTGCCGGGCTCGATCTGGCGGGTCCAGATCCGGTCGATAAGGGCAGGTAGGAACCGGCGGACCGGGGCGGGCCCTCCATGGAGGTTCACGTGGGAGAAGAAGAGTTCCATCCCGTCCAGTGCGACGTCGTGGGTGACGCCTACGTAGCCCACGTGGCCGCCGGGGCGGGTGGAGTGGATGGCCTGCATCATCGACTCCTGGGTGCCGACCGCCTCGATCACCGAGTGCGCACCCAGACCGTTCGTGAGGTCTTTGATCGCGGACACGCCGTCGTCGCCGCGCTCAGCCACGACGTGGGTGGCGCCGAACTCGAGCGCGAGCCTTTGCCGTGGTTCGTGCCTGCTCATCGCAATGATCCGTTCGGCGCCGAGTTGCTTGGCGGCCAGCACACCCAGGAGCCCGACCGCGCCGTCGCCGACCACGGCAACAGTCTTGCCCGGCCCGACGGCGGCGGCCACGGCGGCGAACCAGCCGGTGCCGAGCACGTCGGAAGCGGCGAGCAGGTGCGGGATCAGGTCGTCGTCTGGGAGCTCCGGGGTGGCGACCAGGGTGCCGTCGGCCAGGGGGACGCGCAGGCGTTCCGCCTGTGCTCCGCCGGGGGCGGCGGCCTCCCGGTGGATGCATGAGGAGTGGTACCCGGCTAGGCAGATCTCGCAAGTGTTGTCCGAGGCGAAGAACGATCCGACCACGAACTGGCCGGACCGGATCGTGGTGACGGCGGTGCCGACCTCTTCGACGATGCCTGCGTACTCGTGCCCCATCGGGGTGGGACCGGTCTGCTTCTCGATGCCGCGGTAGGGCCACAGGTCGGAGCCACACACGCAGGTTGCGGACAGCCGGATGACTGCATCGGTGGGTGCCAGGATCTGCGGCTCGGGGCGGCTCTCGACCCGGACGTCACCGGGGGCGTACATGACTGCTACACGCATGGGGCTTGCTTCTTTCAGTTGGTGGCGGGACTACGGGGAGCCACTGGTCGGCGAACGAACCACAGGTAAGCCGTCGCTGCGAGGGCGGTGCTAGCGACCGTGACGATGCCGAGAGGGATCATGGTCCTCGATCCGGAGAGGCCCACCAGTGGAGCGGTGAGAGCGCCCGCCGCGAATCGGGTGACACCGAGGATGGATGACGCGGTGCCGGCGAACTGTGGGTAGTCGGCCAAGGCGAGTGATGTCGCCGGTGGCGAGACAGCCGCGGCACCGGCGGCGACGGCGAAGAACGACACGACCGCGAACGGAAGCGAAAGGTGAATCAGCGCCGTTGCCAGGAGGCCGCCAGCCCCCACCGCAATGATCCCAAGACCGAGGATGAAGGCCAGCCTTTCCGACCAGCGTTCCGCGGCGCGCCCTCCCAGGAACCCGAACAGAGCGAATCCTGCGGCGTTGAGCCCGAACACCAGGGAGTAGGCAGCCGGGGAAAGCGCATAGATGTCCTGCAGAACGAACGATGCCCCCGCCAGGTAGGCGAAGTAGGCGGCGGCGGTAAACGCGCTGGCGAGCATCGCACCGAGGAAGAGGCGATCCCCGGCGAGGGTCCGGACGTGTCCGCCGGTACTCCGAGCACCCCCAGTGACGCGATGCTCCTCGAGCAGGGTCTCCCGGAACCCGAAGACGATCCCGAGCAGGACCAAGGCGCCGATCGCTGCAAGAACGCCGAAGAAGCCTCGCCAGTCGAGAAGTGTCGCCAGTTGCCCTCCGATGACCGGTGCGACGATCGCGGCCAGCCCGGACAGCACGACGATGCGACCGTAGTAGCGCGTGAGTTGCCGGCCCTCGTAGATGTCTCTTCCCGCGGCTTGGGCAATCACGAGGCCGACGGCGCCAGCCAACCCTTGGACGAGGCGCAGCGCGATGAGAACGGCGGCGGAGGTGCTGAACGCACACAACGCCGAGGCGATGACGAAGATGACCAGGCCGACGATCAGCGGACCCCGGCGACCGTAGCGGTCGGAGACAGGCCCTGCGACCACCTGCCCGAGCGCCAACCCGAGCAGGCACGTGGTCATGGTCAGCTGCGCTGACGAGGTGCTCGCACCAAGGTCACGGGCGAGTGCGGGCAGGACCGGAAGATAGAGGTCCATGGATGCGGGCCCTAGCACGGTGAGCAACGCGAGGATCGCCGGAACGCTACGGCTCACCGGGGCTTGCCGCGCGGACGGCATCGCACGTCCCGGGCCCGCCACTGGTGGGGTGGTCTCCACCTTCAGGACCCCGCCAGCGTCAGGGTGCCAGCAGCTGGCTCGATCCGGACGGGGAAGCTGTTGCCGGCCGAGCTGATCTCGGGGAGCCCGCTGCTCACGACTCCGAGCCGGACCAGGCCAGGCGGAGGGACCGTCTGGCCGAGGTCGTCGTAGAAGATCGCGACTGTGTGGCTCGGGCCCCAGTAGTACAGTTCGCCGACGCGGGGGTCGAACACGCGCATTGCGCCGGTGACGTCGATCGGCGACGGCAGCTGTCCAGATTTCGCCTGACCCATTGGATCCTTCAAGGACACGGCCAGCGGCAGCATCGCGGCAAACGCCCGCGCCGCCGGCGTGTCATCGAGGGTGACCGTTGCTGGTCCGTCGGGAACGCGCAGCAGGATGTCCTCCACAGCCGCGGCGTTGCCATCGCTGGTCACGGTCGCCGAGGCCCGGTCAACGGGCAACGTCGAGTCGGGGCCAGCAGGGCCGCTCAGCGACCAGCACGCCAGCACCGCGACGACGGAGGCGGGGACCAATGCTGCGCCCGCCCAAAGGCAGGACCGGAGTCGGGGTGCAACGTTCATGCCCCAAGGAGACCGTCGCTGCGACGCCTGGAAAAGTCACTGATGATGGGTGTACTCACAGGGCATCCCTGATCGCCGACAGCGGTCGTACCGTGGTCCCCGTGGACAACCGAGCCGAAGTCCGCGAGTTCCTGACCTCGCGACGAGCCAAGATCACTCCCGACCAGGCGGGCGTCCCCCAAGCGGGGCAGCGCCGGGTCCCCGGGCTGCGGCGCAGCGAGGTGGCCGCCCTCGCCGGGATGAGCGTTGAGTACTACGCCAAGCTAGAACGCGGCGCACTGGGCGGCGTCTCAGCGGGCGTCCTCGACGCCATCGGCCGCGCCCTGCAACTCGACGACGCCGAACGCCGCCACCTGTTCCTTCTCGCCCAGGCCGCCGACGGCACAGCAGCCGCCATGCGTCCCCGCCGACGCAGCCCCGCGCAGTGGGCGCCACGGCCGAGCCTGCAATGGGCCCTTGACTCCATCGTCACCGGGCCAGCGATCGTCGGAAACAACAGGTCCGACCTCCTAGCCGCCAACCACCTCGGCCGCGCGTTGTACGCCGACGTCTACGCCGACACGACCCGGCCCCCCAACCTGGCCAGGTTCGCGTTCCTCGACACCGCCTCCCACCGGCTCTACCCCGACTGGGAGCAGATGGCAGACATCACCGTTGCCAACCTACGCACCGCCGCTGGTCAGGACCCGCACGACAAGGCACTCCAGGATCTGGTCGGCGAGCTCTCCACGCGCAGCGACGAGTTCCGGCGCCGCTGGGGCTCCCACAACGTGCGCACCCACGCGGGCGGCACCAAGCACTACCACCACCAGGTCGTCGGCCACCTCGACCTTGCCTACGAAAGCATGGACCTTCGATCCGAACCCGGGCTCAGCATGACCATCTACACCGCCGAACCCGCATCCCCAACCGCCCATGCTCTCGCCCTGCTTGCGTCGTGGTCAGCTACCCAGGAAACGGCCTCAGTAAAGAGGAACTGAACGTGTCACAGATCGAAACCACGCACGCGTGGCCCTTGCCGATGAGCCACGGGGCGGGCGCCGCGGCGATAAGCAACCAAAGCTCCGCAGTACTGCCCAACATTCGCAGTCGCAATCGCCCCTGGTTTTAAGGCGTGGGGATCCCGGTGCACGAAACCTGAGGACCACGCGGAAAGTCAGCGGTCGATCATGCGATGCATCGCCTCCTGACCGTCACTACCAACACCATTGAGCCCGGCCACCTCAGAGCAAGCCCTCGACTTCATGGCCAATTGGAGCGGCCAAGCAGCGACATCTTCGCGACCAGCGCCTCGCGGACGTCCTCCTCATTGCCGGGTGGACCGGGCTGCGCTGGTCCGAGCTGAGGGCCGTGCGCGTGCGGGACCTCGTCGAGGTGCCAATGCCCACCCTCGTCGTCCAGCGCGCCGAGCCAGAAGGCGTCGCCACCAATTGCAGAGGGCCGGCGCATCCACGAGCCTCTACCTGCACCACCTCGGCACCCCGGCCGACCGTGCGGGACTGGGGCGTCTCAACGTCCGGGGGCACGCCGGGGGCACGCGCGAGGGGGCGCCGTCCGAGTGACAAACAAACCCCGCCCGACAATCAGCGCTACCGCTGGTCGGACGGGGTCCCCGTCGGGTGGAGCTGAGGGGATTCGAACCCCTGGCCTTCTCATTGCGAACGAGACGCGCTACCAACTGCGCCACAGCCCCTTGATGCGGACGAAACAATAACACCAGCCACGCCCGTGACGGAAAACGGCCGGCCCCCTCAGCAGTGACCCCGCCGCACGCCCCGCGGCGACTCCAGCTTGGTCACGAAGTGGTTGAACGCTTGACCAGCATTGCCCGGGTTGTCCACCCTGAGGCATGACGATCAACGGCCTGCCCGCCCACCCGCTGCTCGTTCACCTCGTGGTGATCCTGCTGCCCCTGACCTCGGCCGCCGCCATCGTCGCCAGCCTCTGGCCGGCTGCCCAGCGCAAGCTGACCTTCCTCATCCCGCTCGGGGCGGTCGTGGGAGCGATCGCCGTACCCATCACCGTGCGCGCCGGCAACGAGCTCGCCGCCAAGCTGGGCGACCCGCCCTTCCTGAACGACCACCGCGACTTCGGCGAGAAGATCCTGCCCTTCGCGATCGCGCTGGCGGTGACGACCCTCGCGCAGTGGGCCTACCTGCGACGCCCCGGCCCGTCGGGCCTGCCGCGGATCGTCCTCGCGGTGCTCGTGACGGCCTCGGCCCTGGGGACGGCGGTCATCGTCGTCCTGACCGGCGACTCCGGCGCGCAGGCGGTCTGGGGCACGAAGGGCTGAGGCAGCACCGCGCAAGCCCGGGGCGAGCCGCGCGGTCAGGCGTCCGAAGACGAATGAGTCAGGCGCCGGCGACCCGGCGCTGGGGCTCCTCGTAGGCGGCGTACTCGGTGTCGGCATCGCCCACGAGGTCGGCAGAGGTCGGCGCGGGCCGCGTGACCCGGGCCTTCATCGTGTAGGTCGGGCGCGGCACGGGCACCGGGTCCCACGTCAGCGGGATGTCGTCCTCGTCGACCAGCGGCCGGCTGGGGGCCACGGGCTGCATCTCGGGCAACGCGGCAGCGGGGGCGGCAACACGCCCGGCCTCGACCGCCTGGACGTCGAAGAGCTCGTCACGCGGCGCCGCCGTGGGCACGGTGGCCGAGGCTGCGGGCACGTCGGCCTGGGCTGCCGGCGCGGTGGCGACCTCATCCGCCGCAGGAGCCGACACGGGCGCATCGACCTGCCGGGAGACCGGCTCTGGGGCCGTACGACGCACCTGCTCCGAACGGCTCCTCGAGACCTGCGTCCGCCGCTCGGCCTGGGTGGAGGACCGTGCAAACGCCACCGCAACGGCGAGGCACGCCACCGGAACGAGAGCCACCCACCCGGGGAGCATCCCCAGGAGGAGCAGCGGGACGGCAACGACCACGGTCGACAGGGCGCCGAGCATGACGAGGGCACGCGACCGGCGGGCGGAGGCCCGACCCGAGGTCGTGCGGGCCCTCATCGGATCGGCGACGACGTCCTCGTCGAACGCGTCAAGGGGACCATCGTGCGAAGCCGCCCACGAAGACGCCGACGAGGACATCGACCCGGAGGCGGTCGCGGTGTCCGCACGCTTCACGAGGATCTGGGGACGCGCGGCGCGAGCCGGCACCACGGCATACGAACGGGGGGCAGGCGTGGAGAGGTCGGTGGCGGGCAGGGGGCTGCGTCGCTCGAGCACCCGCATGGCTTCGGAGAACTGGTCGACCGAGCGCGCCGTGCTCAGGTGCTCACGGCGGCGGACCCAGTACTGCAGGAAGAAGGCAGCCCAGACGGCGATGATGACGAGGAAGACGAGACTGCTGGGCTGCACGAAGAAGACGTTAGGTCTCCTGCGGTGGCGAACCGGGGACGTGGGGCGGAGTGTCGCCAATGTGACTGGTGTGATTGTTGTGCAAACGCTCCATGAGCGTCCTCCCGCCCAGGTCCTCGACCGTGAGCGCGAAGGTCCGGTGGTCTCGCCACGCCCCGTTGATGTGCAGGTATGCCGTGCGGACGCCTTCGTCGCGCATGCCCAGCTTGCGCACGACGGCGAGGCTGTTGGTGTTCTCGGGCCGCACGTTGACCTCGAGCCGGTGCAGCCCCAGCGACTCGAAGGCATGGTCACCGGCGAGCGCGAGTGCGGTCGGCGTGATCCCGAGCCCGGCGACGTCCTCGTCGACCCAGTAGCCGGCGGCCGCGGACATCAGCGAGCCGTAGGTGATCCCGAAGAGGGAGAGCTGTCCCACGATGCGGCCCCGGGCCCGGATGACGAACGGCAGCATGCGTCCCGCCCTGGCCTCGGCGTTGTAGTGCCGGACGAGCGCCGGGAAGGACAGCGAGGTTGGGCTCCCGTTCGGCGACGTGGCTTCCCAGGCGGCGAGCCAGCGACGGTTGACCGCGCGCACCGAGCGCCAGTCCTCCGCGTCGCGCCGGCGAAGCGCATTGAGCACCAGCGGCTCCCCGGACGGGGTATCGCCGTGCAGCTCGACCGGCCACTGGCTCATCGGCGGGCCATCAGTGGTCGCCACCTCGGATCTGCGAGAGGGCATGCAGCAGAACAGGTTCCAGCACGGACAGGCCGTCCCGGACACCTCCGGAGGACCCGGGGAGGTTGACCACGAGCGTCCGGCCGGCCACCCCGGCCAGACCCCGGGACAGCATCGCGGTGGGGACACCCGCCGCGACCCCGGCCGATCGGATCGCCTCGGCGATGCCCGGGACCTCCCGATCGAGGACGGCACGCGTGGCCTCGGGCGTGCGGTCGGTCGGCGACAGCCCGGTGCCGCCGGTCGTGACGAGCAGGTCGAGGTCCTGCGAGAGGGCTGCCGCGAGCGCCTCGTCCACCGACGGCCCGTCAGGGACCACGGTCGGGTCGTCGACCTCGAAGCCCAGTCGCCGCAAGGCCTCCACGATGATCGGGCCTCCGCGGTCGGGATAGACCCCCTGTGCCGCCCTGGTCGAGCACGTGATGACCACCGCTCGCACGGGGGCCGGGGCTGCCGCGGGCGCGTCGCTCACGACTCCACCCAGTCGCCCGACCGGCCGCCTGACTTGGCCGTGACCCGGACGTCCGTGATCCGGGCGTGCTTGTCAACCGCCTTGACCATGTCGATGAGGGCGAGCGAGGCGACCGCGACCGCCGTCAGTGCCTCCATCTCGATGCCCGTGCGGTCGGCCGTCCGGACCGTGGCCACGACGTCGACCCCGTCGTCGGCGACCGCGAGGTCGACCTCGACACCGTGGACGGCGATCGGGTGGGCCAGCGGGATCAGCTCGGGGGTCCGCTTCACGGCCTGGATCCCAGCGATGCGGGCCACCGCGAGCGCGTCGCCCTTGGGGACGGTGCCGTCGCGGAGGGCCGCCACCGCGGCGGCAGACAGCAGGACGCGGCCGGCGGCGCTGGCCTGCCGGGCCGTGACGTCCTTGGCGGACACGTCGACCATGTGGGCGGACCCGTCGGCGCGGACGTGGGTGAGCCCGGCGGCCGGGGTGCCCCCGGTGGTCGAGCCGGCCGGGGTGGTCGGGACGTCGCTCACTGGCCCTCCCGCCCGAGCAAGGGGAGGCAGTCGATGGCATCGCCCTCGCGGACCTCGGTCACCTCGGGTGGGATCACCGCGAGCGCGTCGGCCACGGCCAGCGCCCCGAGCATGTGCGACCCCTGGCCACCGGCCAGCCGGGCCCGGTCGTCGTCGAGGACGACCCGCAGGAACTCCATCTTGCCGGGGATGGACGAGAAGGGCTCGGCCGCGACCGCCGGCAGGTAGCCGGGCGGGTACGACGGCTCGGGCCGCCCCGCCATCGCCCGCAGGGCAGGTGCGACGAAGACGTGGAACGACACCAGCGCGCTGACCGGGTTGCCCGGCAGGGTGAATACGGGGACCTTGTCCTCGCCGAGCACCCCGAAGCCCTGCGGCATGCCGGGGCGCATCGCCACCTTGTCGAACTGCATCGTGCCGACCCGGGACAGCACCTCCTTGACCGTGTCGAAGGCTCCCATCGAGACACCACCGGTGGTGATGACGACGTCGGCCCGCACCAGCTGCCCCTCGAGGGTGTCCATGAGCTCGCGTGCGTCGTCGCGGACTCCCCCGACCCGGTATGGCGTGGCCCCGACCGCGGTCACCGCGGCCGTGAGCATGACTGAGTTGGAGTCGACGATCTGCCCGAACCCGGGGGTGCGACCCACCTCGACCAGCTCGTCGCCGGTCGAGATCACGACGACGCGGGGGCGTGGCACGACGCGCACGCGCGAGGTGCCCGCCGCGGCGAGCAGCGCGATCTGACCCGGCCCGAGCAGCGTGCCGCGGCGCAGCACCACGTCACCGGACTCGACGTCCTCGCCCGTCTCGCGGACGTGCTGGCCCACGACCGAACGCGCGTTGACGGTGACGTTGACGACCCCGCCGTCGGTCGCCTCGACCGGGACGACGGCGTCGGCGCCCCTCGGCATCGGGGCGCCGGTCATGATCCGCATCGTCTGGCCGGGGGCCAGCGACAGGGGCTTGGTGTTGCCGGCCGCGATGTCGTTGACCACAGGGAGGACGACCGGCGAGTCAGGGGCAGCCGTCGCCACGTCGGCGGCGCGCACGGCATACCCGTCCATGGCTGAGTTGGTGAACCCCGGAAGGGACCCGCGGGCGACCACGTCCTCGGCGAGGACGGTGCCCTGGGCGTCGAGGACACCCTGCTCGAACGGCCGGATGACCTTGACCGTGTCCAGGATGCGATTGAGGTGCTGCTCGACGCTGATCATGCCGCGTCCACCGGTGAGCCCTGCCCGAGCGTGGCACCGTCAGGGACCGTCCGCGGCTCGTCGGCCTCGACGAGCACGTCGCCGACGCACCGCACGTCGGCGCCGAAGGTCACGTCACCGTGGACGGTCAGGGACGTGCACTCGCGCAGCGACGGCGCCCCGGCCGGGAAGCGTGCGTCGAAGTCGGCGATCAGCTTGTAGTGGTCGTCGAGGTCGACCTGCGGGTCCGGGTCGTCGCCCTGGGCAGCGATCTGCGAGCCGTCCTCGAAGCCGTAGAGGTCGGAGCGCAGCAGCAGCAGCTCGTTGGTCGTCTTGACCGGGCGGAACCGGCTGCGAGGCACGTGCACCGCCCGAGCCCCGTCGAAGACCTCGATCGCCGTCCCCATCGCCGACTCGACCTGGATCACGGGCGTCGAGTCCTTGCGGCTCGGGTCGACGGTCTTGCGGTTGACGATGATCGGCAGGCCCAGGACCCCGTCCTTGTCGGCCAGCGCCTTTGCGAGGACGTCGAGGTCGACCCACAGGTTGTTGGCGTGGAACAGCGTGTGGCGGCTGGTGTCCTGGAAGTACTGGTCCTCGCCGGGGGCCACCATCGCCGACTCCCGCAGCACCAGCCGGCCGTCGCTCTTGCGGACCGCCAGGTGACCTCCCTTGCGGTCGTTGCGCGTGCGCTCGCAGACCTCTGACACGAACGGGATCGACTCGCGCGCCATCCAGGCCGGGATCGCGGGGTCGCACGTGGCGCCGAGGTTGTCGGCGTTCGACAGGAAGGCGTAGCGAACTCCCTTGTCACGCAGCGTGTCCAGGATCCCGCTCGCGACCAGCGACACGTAGATGTCGCCATGTCCGGGTGGACACCACTCGAGATCGGGGTCGTCGGGCCACGAGACGGGGGTGAGGTCGTCGGCACGCAGCTTGGGCTCGGCGCTCTGCAGGAAGTCCAGGGGCAGACCCTCGACCTCGAGCTCCGGGTAGTCCGCAAGGACCTTGAGGGACGCCTCACGGGTGCGGAACGAGTTCATCAGCAGCAGGGGGATCTGCACCCTGTGGCGCTCGCGCAGGGCCAGCACCTGTCGGGCGATCACGTCGAGGAAGGTCAGACCCTCGCGCACCTCGAGCACGGACTTGGGCCCGGACAGCCCCATGCTCGTCCCGAGCCCGCCGTTGACCTTGACGACGGCCGTGTGGCCGAGCGCCTCGACCTGCTCCTGCTCGGTCGAATCCAGCGAGGCCAGGGTGGGCACCCCCCGCATCGGCTCGATGTCCGCCTCCGGCATCAGGCCCGTGGTGCCCGCCTCGAGCTGGTCGTAGAAGTGCTCGAACACCCTGACGGCGCGGGGGTCGACCCCGCGATCCTGCATCCGCTGCACGGCCTGCGTCTTCCCCGTGGCGCTCACACGGCCCACCCTAGTGCGACCATTGGACGGTGGCCGAGAACCGCAAGGACACCCTGAGGGCACAGGTCGGGGCCCGCCGTCGCGAGCTGGTCCCCGGTCGCGACCGCGCCGCCGACGCGGAGGCCCTCGCCATCGACGCCCTCACCGCCGCCCACGACGCCGGGGTACGACCCGGCGACTGGGTCGCCTCCTACGAGTCCCTCCCCTCCGAGCCACCGACGGAGGCGACCATCGCGGCGCTGGCCGCACGCGGCATACGGGTCATGGTCCCCATCACGCTCGCGGACTGGGACCTCGACTGGCGCGAGGTCGGGACCGAGGTGGCCCTGGGGGTCGATGCCGTCGCCGACGCCCTTCTGGTCCTCGTGCCCGCTCAGGGCGTCGACGGTTCCGGCACCCGGCTGGGCCGGGGCAAGGGGTGCTACGACCGTGTCCTGCCGCGCACGAGTGGAGTCGCGGTGGCCGTCGTGCACCCGTGGGAGGTGACCGACGACGACCTCCCCACGGAACCGCACGACAGACCCGTCGACGCCGTGATGGCCGCCGGGCTGGGGGTCCGGTGGTTCAGGACGTCGACGCCGCAGGGACGAACGTGAGCTTGTCGCCGCCCGCCTCGTCGACCGCCTTGCGGGAGTAGGGCCAGTCGAACAGCTCGTTCTTGGACCACGCCTCGACCTGGTCGTCGTAGTGCGAGGAGTAGGTGTGGCCGCTGTTGCCGGTCTGGTTGACCCAGTGCGAGGCGTCGAGGTTGGACAGGTCGACGACCATCCGCATCGACGGCGCCCAGTCCACGGTGAACGCCTTGCGCGGCTCCTCGAGCCCGAGGCTGGCATCCCAGCCGTTCGCGTTGACGATGGCCGAACCACCCGGGAGCTCGATCGGCCCACGGTTGAAGACCTTGTTGACCAGGCCGGGGACGTCGTCGCCACCGAGCACCTGGTGGGTCAGCGTGAGGGTGTGCAGCTGACCCCACTGCCAGTCCGCGGGCTCCTTGCCGAGCTTCTTGGTCAGCTCGAGGCGCGCGTCGACGAGGGCCTTGCGCAGGATCTCGGACTGCCCCTCGGTGACACCAGCCGTGCGCTTGTCGTCCCACCAGGCCGAGCGGGGCTTGGTGAGCAGCACCGTGACGGCCTGCATCCACTGGTCGCCACCGTCGGCCCGCAGGTCCGTGGGCAGCTCGTCGTTGAAGGTCAGGTCGAGCAGCGTGGACCAGACCGCGTTGAAGTATGCCGCGGCGGCGCCGGCCTGCGAGTCGCCCGTCGGCGTCGTGAAGTCCCACTCGCGCAACAGGTCCTGGGCCTGCGCGGTGAAGTCGTCACCCTGGAGGTCGACCGACAGCAGCGCCTTGACGAGGGTCGGCGCGAACAGGCTGCGGGTGTCGCCCTGGATCTGCGACATGGTGGCGGGCGTGACCTTGGTGTTCTTCTCCAGCAACGACCGGATCCGCTGGCTGCGGAAGCCGTAGTCGAACTCGGTCGTCAGGAACGGGGTGGTGCTCGGCGTGACCGCCTGGTTGGCCGCGACGATGAAGCCTTCGGGCGGGTTGTAGGCGTACGGCATCTGCTCGAACGGGACGTAGCCCTTCCAGTCCCACGACGACACCCAGCCCGGGCGGATCCAGAAGCCGGGCGCGGTGTCCATGTAGCGGCTGCGCACCGGGATCTGACCAGGCGCCTGGTAGCCGATGTTGCCCGCGGTGTCGGCGTACAGGAGGTTCTGCGACGGGACGGCGAAGCTCTTGGCGGCCTCGCGGAACTCACCGAAGTTGGTGGCCCGGTTGAGCCCGAAGATGGCGTCGGCCGTCTTGCTGGGGACGATGCCGGTCCACTGCAGGGCGACCTCGTAGGTGCCCGGGCTGGGGCGGCCGTTGACGGGTGGGCTCTCCCCCGCGCGGGCGATGCTCTCGATGGCGTCGGACAGGATCGGCCCGTGCTCGGTGCTGCGCACGGTGATGGTCTCGGACCCCCCGCCGCCGATCTTGATGGTCTCGGTGCGCGTGGTCAGCGGCACCTGCTTGCCGTCCCGCAGGTAGGTCTGGTCGCGCACCTGCTCGAGGAAGAAGTCACTGACGTCCGGGCCGAGGTTGGTGAAGCCCCACGCGATCGACTGGTTGTGGCCGATGACGATGCCGGGCAGGCCCGAGAACGAGTAGCCGGAGACGTCGAACGGGCACGAGCTCGAGACGCTGCGGCAGTGCAGTCCGACCTGGTACCAGATGCCGGGGATGCTGGTGCCGAGGTGCGGGTCGTTGGCGAGCAACGGCTTTCCCGTACTGGTGCGTCCACCGCCGACGACCCAGGAGTTCGACCCGATGCCGTCGCCGCGCCCCATCGTGACCGGGACGTTCGCGAGCGCACGCTCCACCGCGGCATACGCAGCAAGCGCCTGCGGGCTGGTCTCGGCGCTGGCCGCCTCCCGCTTGGCAGGCTTGGCCTGCGCCGTGGACCGGGCGGGCTTGGCCTGCGCGGGCCAGGCCTGCGCGGGCCAGGCCTGCGCGGGCTTGGCCTGCGCCGTGGAGCCCACGAACGCTGAGGGGACCGCGGACTTGGCCGCGGACGAGCCGGCGTCGGACGACTGGGGCGCCCGCCAGTCCTGGGCCGACAGGATCGGCTTGTGCGTGTCGAAGGGGTACGACGGGTACAGCTCGTTGATCTGGTTGATGGACATCGTCCCCGCGAGGCGCGCGCGCATCAGCTCGGCGGTGTAGTCGCCGCGCAGGTCCCACGCCATGGCCTTGAGCCACGCGAGCGAGTCGGCCGGGGTCCAGTCCTCGACCCGGTAGTCGGGGACGGACGTCCCGAGGAACGCGTACTCCAGCGACATCCGCGAGGGGCTGCCCTGGCGGTGGATGTAGGCGTTGACGCCGTCGGCGTAGGCCTGGAGGTACTGCCGCGTCTCGGGCTCCAGCGTCGGCAGCTCGGCCTCGGCGACCCGCCGCCAGCCGAGCGTGCGGATGACGCGGTCGGTCTCGAGACCACCCTTGCCGACCAGCTCGGACAGCCGGCCCGAGGTGATGTGCCGTCGCAGGTCCATCTCGAAGAAACGGTCCTGGGCGTGGACGTAGCCCTCGGCCCGGAACAGGTCCTCAGCGGTGTCGGCGTAGATCTGCGGGATCCCGTGCTCGCCTCGGATCACGTCCACCTTGGCGGTCAGGCCGGGGATGCTGAGCTCGCCCTCGCTGGTCGGAAAGGGTCGCCGGATCCACGTCACGGCAAGCACCGTGACGATGCCGAGGGCGACGACGAGCAGGGCCGCCACGGCGACGAGGATGCGGCGGGCGAGAATCACGCGGGACACCCTGCGAGACTATCCGCACGCCAGTGAGGGAAAGGACGTGACGGGCCGTGCACAGTGCCTTCCCTTGGGCTGCACCAGTCTTGGGAACCGCTGCGTCCGAGTCGTCCGGAGCCTTCACGCTGCACGACCTCACTCCGGCGCTGCTGGTGGGGTCGGTCGTCCTGCTCGTCTCGGTCGCAGCCGTCCGCCTGTCGGTCAAGTCGGGGCTGCCGTCGCTGCTCATCTACCTCGGCATCGGCCTGGCCATCGGCGAGGGCGGCTTCGGGATCAAGTTCGACTCGGCCGAGCTGACCCAGGTCCTCGGTTACGCCGCGCTGATCCTCATCCTCGCCGAGGGCGGGCTGAGCACCCGCTGGGACGGCATCCGGCGCTCGGTCGCCCCGGCCGCCCTGTTGTCGACCCTGGGAGTCGTCATCTCGGTGGCCGTCGTCGGGTTCGGCGCGCGCTACATCCTCCACCTCGACTGGAACACCGCGCTGCTCGTCGGCGCCATCCTCACGTCCACCGACGCCGCCGCCGTGTTCTCGGTGCTGCGACGCGTGCCCCTGCCGCGCAGGATCACCGGGATGCTCGAGGCCGAGTCCGGCTTCAACGACGCGCCCGTGGTCCTGCTCGTGACCGCGCTCGCCGCGCGCAGTGCCAAGCCCGACGAGGCCGACCCCTGGTGGGTCCTGGCGGGCACCGCCGGCCTCGAGCTCGTCGCCGGGGCGGCGATCGGCCTGGCCGTCGGCTGGCTGGGCGGCCAGTTCATGCGACGGTTCGCGTCGAGCTCGTCGGGTCTGTTCAGCATCGGGGTCATGGCCCTGACGGTCCTTGCGTATGCCTCGGCCGCCAGCGTGCACGCCAGCGGCTTCCTCGCGTGCTACCTCGCGGCGCTCGTGCTCGGGAACCTCCGGCTGCCGCACCGGCCAGCCGTCCAGGGTTTCGCGACGGCCCTGGGCTGGCTGGCCCAGATCGGGCTGTTCGTCCTGCTCGGCCTGCTGGCCTCGCCCGGCCAGATGGACGAGCAGCTCGTCTCAGCCGTCGTCATCGGGCTGGTCCTGCTCCTCGTGGCGCGGCCGTTGTCGGTCGTCGTCTCGCTCCTGCCTTTCCGGCTGTCCTGGCGCGACCAGGCGTTCCTGTCGTGGGCCGGGCTGCGCGGGGCGGTCCCGGTCGTGCTCGCCACCGTGCCCGCGACGGTCGGCGCGCCCAACGTCGAGGGGATCTTCGACCTCGTCTTCGTGCTCGTGGTCATCTTCACCATCGTCCAGGGGCCGACCCTGCCGTGGGTGGCCCAGCGGTTGGGGATCGTCGAGGACTACCAGACCCTTGACCTCGCCGTGGAGTCCACGCCGCTGGAGGAGATGGGCGCCGAGATGCTCCAGGTCAGCGTCGGGCTGCACTCCAAGCTGCATGGTGTCGAGGTGTTCGAGCTGCGGCTCCCCCAGGGCGCCAACGTCACGCTGGTCGTGCGCGACGACAAGGGTTTCGTCCCTGCCGGCAACACCGTCATCCGGCGGGGCGACCAGCTGCTCATCGTCGCGACGGCGGAGTCCAAGACCCCGGCCGAGAAGCGGGTGCGGGCCGTCAGCCAGCACGGACGGCTGGCCGGCTGGAAGAACTAGGGCCGCTGGAGCCTTACACTTGGCACTCGCACTGTGACAGTGCCAGCCCGGGCCAGTCCCGACACGACCGAGTGAAACCCCGCAGAACCTTGGAGGAAGAGTGCCGACGTACTCCTACGCCTGCACGGAGTGCGACCACCGCTTCGACGCGGTGCAGTCGTTCAGTGACGACTCATTGACCGTGTGCCCCGAGTGCCAGGGACGCCTGCGCAAGGTGTTCAACGCCGTCGGGGTCGTGTTCAAGGGTGGCGGGTTCTACCGCACCGATTCACGCAGCGGCTCGTCCGCGTCCGTCCCGGCCAGCTCCGGGTCGTCGGGGTCGGGGTCGTCTTCGTCCGGCTCGTCCTCCGGCTCGTCGTCCTCGGGCTCCTCGTCCTCCGGCTCGTCGACGACCTCCTCGTCCGGCTCCTCGTCCTCGGGCTCGACCTCGTCCGCCGGGGGCTCGGCCGCCTGAGGTGAGACACCCCCAGGTGCCGCCCTCGCGGCATACCGACGAACCGGCCCGTCCCTGTCCACAGGGGCGGGCTTCGTCGTGGGCCGTCCACAGCGGATCCCACGGCGGGCCGGGACGAGGGGGTGCTGCGTAGGCTGCCCGTATGCCCTCGACCAGCGCCCCCGCGGACCTCGGCCTCATCGGCGGGTCCGGCTTCTACGAGTTCTTCGACCGTGCCGAGCGGGTGCGGGTCGAGACCCCGTTCGGGGCGCCGAGCGACGACCTCGTGATCGGCGAGGTCGACGGGCGACGGGTCGCGTTCATCGCCAGGCACGGCCAGGGGCACCGGTTCCCACCGCACCGGGTCAACTACCGCGCCAACCTCTGGGCGCTGCGCTCCGTCGGGGTGCGCCAGGTGCTGTCGCCGTGCGCCGTCGGCTCGCTGCGGCCCGAGCTCGGTCCCGGCACGATCGTGGTTCCCGACCAGGTGGTCGACCGCACGTGGGGGCGCGACCACACCGTGTATGCCGAGGAGGGGCCGGTCGTGCACGTGGGCTTTGCCGACCCCTTCTGTCCGCGCGGGCGTGCGGTTGCGGTGCAGGCCGCAGGGGCGGCCGGGAAGCCCGTGGCCGACGCCGGCACGCTCCTCGTCATCAACGGTCCGCGGTTCTCCTCCAAGGCCGAGTCGGCGTGGCACCAGCAGGCCGGCTGGTCGATCGTCGGCATGACCACGGCGCCCGAGGCGGCGATCGCCCGCGAGCTCGCGATGTGCTTCACGACCGTCGCACTCGTCACCGACCACGACGCCGGGGTCGACGGGGGCGAGGCCGTCACCCACGAGGAGGTCCTGGCCGTCTTCGCCCAGAACATCGACGGCCTCAAGTCGGTGCTGCGCTCGGCGCTGTCGGCCATGCCGGCCGCCGAGAGCGACGCCGAGGCGACCTGTGGCTGCCGTCGCGCGCTCGACGGCATCACGCTGCCGTTCGAGCTGCCTGGCTGAGGCAGTCGGCCATGCCGCGGGTCGCCCACGTGGTCGGCTGGGCGTACGGTCCGGGCCGGCGCCGGCAGTGGCGCCGGCGGATGCTGCGCCGCACCGCCGCGGTGGCGTGCGCGATCGTCGCTGCCGTCGCCGTCACCGCCTCCCGGTCGACAGACTCCGCCGGTCTCGAGCGCCTGGTGGTAGCGGCCCGCCCGATCGCGGTCGGCGAGATCGCGACCCGGGGCTCGGTCCGTGAGGCGTGGTGGCCGGCCGAGCTCGTTCCCGCGGACTCGGCCACCAGCCTCAGCCAGGTGCTCGGTCGCCCCCTCGGCGCGCCCATGGGGGTGGGCGAGCCGATCACCCGCGCCCGAGTGACCGGCAACGCGCTCCTGTCCGGCCAGCCCGCCGAGGCGGTCGCCGTCCACGTGACGATCCCCGATCCCGGTGTGCTCTCGATGGTCTCGGCCGGGGACCGCGTCGACCTGTGGGGGCCCGACGGACCCGTGGCGCGCGCGGTGGTCGTGTTGCGTGTCGACACGACTTTGAGGGCGGACTTCGGGGCGACGATCGGCGGTCCGGCGCCCAGCGGCTCGGTCGTCGAGGGCGGCGGTCTCGTCGTCTCCGCAGGTCAAGAGGTCGCGACCGCCATCCTGGCCGTCCCCGAGGACGCGCTCGGTCGCCCCCAGCTTGAGCTCGTGCTGCGCCACCCCTGGCCCGAGGCGGGGTGACGCGGGCGCCCGGTCCCCGAGTGGCGGCCGACTTGTCGCTAGCGTGACGGGCTGTAGGACCAACAACCAGGGAAGGGTGGGACAACCCATGAAGGGTTTCAAGGACTTCGTGATGCGGGGCAACCTCGTCGAGCTTGCCGTCGCGTTCATCATCGGCGCAGCCTTCGCCGCCGTCGTCACCGCGTTCACCAAGGTGATCGTCGAGCTGCTGGCCAAGGCCGGCGGTGCCCCCAACTTCGACAAGTGGCACCCGGGTGACCTCGTGTCGGTCGGTCCCTTCCTGACCGCGCTCGTGGCGTTCATCATCATGGCCTTCGTCGTGTACTTCTTCGTCGTGAAGCCGTACGAGCTGGCCAAGGCCCGGTACGCCAGGGACGAGGAGGACGCAGCTCCCGACGAGAACATCGTCCTGCTGCGCGAGATCCGCGACGCCCTGCAGGGCCGGGCCTGACCACGGCGACCCAACCCGACCCACCCCACCGCTCACCCGCGACCCACCCCCCGCTTCCCTCGACTTTGTCTACGGGATGCCGAATACGGGGGCGTTGAGAACCCCCGGATGCGGCGATCCGTATACAAAGTCGGGGGTGAGTGGGGGGGTGGCGGGGGGAGCCCTAGTCGGTGCCCCAGTGCGGCGGACGCTGCTCCTGCAGCCAGCGGTCGTGGGCTGACTGCTCCGTGCGCTCGCCCCACCCGGCGTCGGTGTCGTCCTTGGTCTGCTCGGGGGCACGCTTGGCCTTGCGGCCCCGCACTCGTCGCTGGCGGGCACCCTCGTCACTGGTGGGCACGAACTCCTCCTCGGTCACCGCATCTGCCTCGTCCGACGCGTMGACCGTCGGCTCGCCCATCATGAAGTCGCCCGGCTCGCCCAGCACTCCCTGGACACCGGCCGACGAGCCGTCGCCCGGGACCGGCGGCCCACCCGCAGTGGTCTCCCCGGCCCGGGTCTCCCCAGCCCGGCTCTCGGCGGCAAGGGTCGCCTCGGCAGGGGCCTGCTGCTGCGCGACGGCGCGGGCGATCGCCGTGTGCACCCGGGAGACGTCCCGGGCCGGGTCGCGGAACAGGTCGGTGCTCCACACCCGGAGGTGCTGCCAGCCGAGTCGGCCCAGCTGCTCGCCGCGGAGCCGGTCGCGGTCGCGGGTCGACCGCATGGCCGCGTAGGCCGGTCCGTCGCTCTCCACGGCCACCAGCACCTGCCCCTGGTGGTCCGGGTCCTCGACGGCGAGGTCGATCGGGTGGCCCGCTGCGCCGAACGACTCGTGGACGACCAGCCCGGTGCCGCGCAGCCGCCGGGCGAACTCGGCGAGGAGCGGGTCCGGCGTCGCGTCCACCCCGTCGCGACGCCCCGCCGCACCCGCCGCACCCGCCGAGCGCGAGCCGGTGGCG
>NZ_JBFUEO010000021.1:0-66951 GCF_056403935.1 Pedococcus sp. P2_E4
CTCCTGCAGCGGGCCGAGCCCCAGCACCTCGCTGGTCAGCGCGGTGCGTGCTGACTCGACGCCGACGCTGCCCAGCCGCGCGGCGTCAGAGGCCACCACCTCGGCCACGAGCCCGGGATCTGGGGCCCGCCCTCGGTGGATGCTCTCGTCGATCCGCTGCTCAGCGGACCCCGGCCCCCTCACCCGGCCACCCGGATCGGCTCACCCTCGAAGGCGTCCAGGACCAGCGCCGCGACGGAGGCGAGGGCCGACCCCCGGCGGGCACCTGGCATACCGCCCCGATCGGCGTCCGAGCTGGCGCGAGGGTCGTCGCGCAGCAGTCCCAGCAGCGGCAGCTCGAGGTGACCGGCGACCTCCTCGGCCATCTCGGCATCCCGACGCCCACCCCGCAGCACCAGCTGGACTCCCCCCTCGACGGCATCGAGCACCGTGGGAACCACGACCGCCGCATCCGCGAGCTGACGAGCGGACATGCCGCTCACCACCACCACGCCGCTGCGCCGCGGAAGGCAGTCCAGCCGAGGACCCACGTCGACCACGGTGACCGGGCACACCCCTGACAGCCCGGCGACCGTCGCCATGACCACCTCGTCGGGCACCACGACCCCACGGGCTGCGAGGACCCGCAGCGCCCCCTGCGCCGGCAGCGACCTGACGAGCGCGGCCCCGTCGACGGCGCCCTGCACGGCGGCGAGGTCAGGCCACCTGAGCCCGGGCAGGTGCTCGAGGCCTGCGGTGACGTCGAGGCCTCCGCCACGCAGTTCACCGTCGGCAGCCACACACACCCCCAGGCGCCGCGAGGCCATCAGCGCGAGCGCCACCGCCAGGCTGGAGGCACCCACGCCGCCCGAGCACCCGACAACGCCGATCACACGATGGTCCATGCACCTAGCCGACCGCAGCCGGCACCCCTGGCCAACCCCCGGCAGACGACCTGTGGACAGCGCCGTCACCGCCGCGGCCACTGTGGACACGGTGGGGTTCACGAAGCCCTGCTAGCAGGGGTCGGTGAAATCCGGACAGCGTGCAACCTGTCCGGATTCACGGAAGGTCTGCTAGCAGGGCTTGGCGGACCATGGGAGAGGCCACGGGGCAGCCCACCAAACTGGTCCGAGAAAGGGGACGGCCCCGGTCGGGGGGACAACCGGGGCCGTCGACGCACCAAGCTCCGGGGGGGAGGAGCCGGTGCGCCGATCCGCTCTACCCCGAAGGGGAGCGGACCTGCTCATCGTGGACCATTTATCGTTCAATCGCAACTCTGCATGACGGAAAGTCGGCGCGCCGTCGAACATTGGGTCGTCCGCCGGGCACGAACGCGGCAATTGTGCGGTTCCGCCGGGACCGGTGAGGTCGGCCGTCCCCCGTGACCCCGCCCCGCAGGGGGATGGCACCCCGCAGGCGGGGTGCCATCAACCGTGATCCACCTCGAGTTACCAGGCGTGCATTCTGTAGTTGTCGCACCGGGACAAGCCCGTCACGATCGGTCCACCAGTGGACTGCCCGCGCGTGGGTGCCCGATGGGGTCACGGTGGTCGTCGGACTTCACAGTCGTCGACTTACCCCCATGTGTACCCCCGCCCGCCCCCAAACGGAACCCTTGACTTTTGGCCTCGCCGGGGGGTTGCGCGTGTCCTCAGGTCAGCCTGCCCGCGCGGACCGCGTCGCAGATCTGCTCGCCCTGCACGGCGCCGGCGACGACGGCGTTGGCACAGTGCTCGAGCCACAGTCCCAGCCCCTCGGGGGTGCCCGTGGCGTATGCCGCGAGCGCCCCGAGGTAGGCCGGGCCGCCTTGCGCCGCGTGGCCGGCCTCGGTCACGACGACGCCCGTGGGGTCGAGCCCCGTGGCCTGGACGAGCGCCCGCTCGACGGCCCGGGCGACGACCCCGTTGCCCCGGACGAAGGGTCGGGCAGTGGCGATCTCGGCGTGGGCGACCGACGTCACGACGAGGGCCGGCACCCCGGCCCCGACCGACATGACCGAGACCAGCGTGTCGAGCCGGGTCGTCAGCGCACGGGGATCGGGCGCCGGTCCCAGGTCGCCGAGCTCGGTGCACGCCTCGTCACCGACTCGCGGACGGCCGAGCTGCTCGTCGTCCACGAGCCCCGCCGCCGCGGCGACGTGCAGCCGGGCGAGGGCCTGCAAGGGCGCGGTCATGACGAGGGAGCGCACCCGCTCGCTCTCGGCCGTGGCCTGGACGACGCCACGTGCCACCCGCTCGACCGGGTCGGGTTCCAGCGGCCACTGGGCAGCACCGCGCATGACGTCCCGCACGAGGTCGAGCGGCACGGTTGCCCCCTCCAGGGCAGCCCCCGCCTGCGCACCGCGCACCCGGCTCTCGGCGCTCGCCTCGGGGATCCGGCGCCTCAGGGCCTCGTGCCAGCGCAGTCGCTCGCAGGCCTCGCGGGCCCGCGCGATGTGGTCGCCCACCCCGGGCAGGCCGGCGACGGCGTTGAGGGACGCGGCGATGCCGTCGGGGGATGCGGGCACGGGCGCCACTCTAGGGCGAGCCGGTCAGGTGCCTGAGAAGTGCCCATGGGCCGGTGCCCGGCACACGACCGGCCTAGAGTGCGCATGTGTCGGACAGCCTGGACCTCCCCACGGCCATCCTCGTGGCCGGTGCGATGCTGCTCCTGTTCGCACTGGTCGGGTTGCTGCGGCACGGTCGCCGGGCCTCGCGGGGCTTCGTCTCCGACGTCGACCAGGCGACCCACGCGACGCTCCACAAGGCTTCGCTGGCGTCACGCCACCTCCAGGACGGACTGACCCCGGACGGGACCGCCCGTGCTGCCAAGCACCTGCGGGGGCTGCTGGGCTCCCCCGCGGTCTCCGTCGTCGACCCGCGGGCCCTGCTGACGTGGGAGGGCACCGCCGAGCACCATGCCGGCCAGGCCCGCGACCACGCGGCCGAGGTGCTGAGGACAGGCCGCACGATCGTCCTCGGACCGCGCGACATCACCTGCAGCGACCCGGACTGCCCGATCCGCAGCGCGGTCATCGCCCCCGTCGTGACCGGCGAGCGCGTCGTGGCCGCGATCGGCGCCTATGGTCCGCATGCCTCGGCGGGTCTGGCCCGGGCCACCGAGGAGGTCGCTCGCTGGATGGCGACGCAGGCTGAGCTCGCCGACCTCGGGCACCAGCGGACCCGCACGATGGAGGCCGAGCTGCGGGCACTGCGCGCCCAGATCAGCCCGCACTTCATCTACAACGCCCTGGCGGCGATCGCCTCGTTCGTGCGCACCGACCCCGACCGGGCGCGCGAGCTGCTGCTCGAGTTCGCCGACTTCACGCGGTACGCCCTGCGCCGTGGCGGTGCCTTCACGACGCTCGCCGAGGAGCTGCGCAACGTCGAGCGCTACCTGGTCCTCGAGCAGGCTCGGTTCGGTGAGCGCCTCCAGATCTCGCTCCTGATCGCCCCCGAGGTGCTCCCGGTCGCGGTGCCCTACCTCGCGGTCCAGCCGTTGGTCGAGAACGCCGTGCGACACGGGCTGGCCGGCAAGGAGGGCGGCGGCCACGTCACGATCATCGCCACCGACGAGGGGTCCCAGGCAGCCATCACCATCGAGGACGACGGGGTGGGCTCCGACCCCGAGGAGATCCGCCGGGTGCTCGACGGCATCGCCGACAGCGACAGCGTGGGCCTGGGCAACGTCGACGCCCGCCTGCGCCAGGTCTACGGGGACGACTTCGGGCTCGTGGTCGAGACCGCCGTCGGCGCCGGGACGAAGGTGACCTTTCGGGTTCCCAAGTACGCGCCCGGGGTCCACCCCACGTCGTAGGCTCTGCCCATGGCTGGCGCCTCCTCCGGCGAGCCGGACCCCCGCCACCCGCCTCAGGTCACCGATGACGACGCGGGTCGACGCCTGCGCGCCCTCGTGGTCGACGACGAGGCCCCAGCCCGCGAGGAGCTCGGCTGGCTGCTGCGTCAGGACCCGAGGATCGGCGTCGTCCGCACCGCCGAGTCCGGCCCCGACGCCCTGCGTGCGCTGGAGGCCGGCGACATCGACGTCGTCTTCTCCGACATCTCGATGCCCGGTCTCGACGGGATGGACCTCGCCCGGGTGATCGCCAGGTTCACCCAGCGGCCCCAGGTCGTCTTCGTGACCGCGCACGACCAGCACGCGGTCGACGCGTTCGCCATCGACGCGGCCGACTACGTCATGAAGCCCGTGCGCGCCGACCGGCTGGCTGAGGCGGTCCGGCGCGTGGTCGCGGCGGTCGACCCGGGCTCCACCCCCACGCGCACCGAGCCCGAGGACGAGACCATCCCCGTGGAGCTCGGTGGGGTCACGCGGTTCATCACCCGCAGCCAGATCCGGTACGCCCAGGCGCAAGGCGACTACGCCCGGCTGCACACCGACACCGGCTCCCACCTCGTCCGGATCCCCCTGTCGACGCTCGAGGAGCGCTGGGAGGCGGCGGGGTTCATCCGGATCCACCGCAGCACCCTGGTGTCGCTGCCGCACGTCAAGGAGGTGCGCATGGAGCACGGTCGCTGCAGCGTCGTCCTCGAAGACGTCGAGCTCCAGGTGAGTCGTCGGCACACCCGTGAGCTCCGCGACCGACTGCTGCGCGCCCAGCCACGGCCGTGACAGCCCAGCCACGGCCGTGACCGAGCCGACGAGCGCACCGCCGCCCCGGGTGCGGGTCACCAGCACCCGTCGCGACGCACCCACGCGCCGTGACCTGCGGCCGCTCACCCGCGACATCGACGAGCAGAGCAACCTCGGCGAGGTCTACATGTCCGGGTTGATGTCGGCCCAGCTGCGGCTGGGCCTCAGGGTCCTCGCCTTCGGAGCGGTCGGGCTCGGCGGCCTGCCACTGCTCTTCCTGCTCGTCCCTGCCACGCGGACGATGGATGTCGCACGGATCCCGGTGCCGTGGCTGGTCCTGGCCGTCGTCGTCTACCCCGTTGCCTTCGTGGTGTCCCGGTACTACGTGCGCCAGTCCGAGCGCATCGAAGCCGACTTCTCGCACGTGGTGCACCGGACGTGAGGGACCGGTGAACACGGCATACGGCGTCGTCGCGATCGTCCTCGTCTGCGTGGTGACGTTGGGGATCGGCGCCTTCGGGCTGCGCCTGTCGCGGACGACGAGCGACTTCTACGTCGCGGGCCGCACGGTCACGCCCTATCGCAACGCGAGCGCCATCGGCGGCGAATACCTCTCTGCCGCAAGCTTTCTCGGCATCGCTGGCCTGGTCTACACCAACGGGCTGGACATGCTGTGGTTCCCGGTGGGCTACACGGTCGGCTACGTCGTCCTGCTGGTCCTGGTCGCCGCGCCGCTGCGCAGGTCCGGTGCCTACACGCTGCCCGACTTCGCCGAGGCACGTCTCGAGAGCACGGCGATCCGGCGGCTGTGCTCGGTGCTCGTCGTCGCCATCGGCTGGCTCTACCTGCTCCCCCAGCTGCAGGGCGCGGGACTCGCCCTGACCGCGGTGACCGGAGCGCCGCCCTGGCTCGGCGGGGTGATAGTGGCGGTGGTCGTCGTCGCCAACGTGGCTGCCGGTGGCATGCGGTCGATCACGCTGGTGCAGGCCGTGCAGTACTGGATCAAGCTGACCGCGATCGCCGTCCCCGCCTTCGTCCTCATGTGGGTGTGGCTCGGGGACGGCGCTCGGGGGCCTGCTGTCGCGCGCGACTCGGGCTGGGCCCAGCCGCTCAGCGGCCTTGCCGGACAAGGACATCCGGTCTACGCGACCTACAGCCTGCTCCTCGCCCTCGCCCTCGGGACGATGGGTCTGCCGCACGTGCTCGTCCGCTTCTACACCAACCCCGACGGCCGGGCCGCCCGCCGCACCACCCTCACGGTGGTGGCCCTGCTGGGTGGCTTCTACCTGTTCCCGCCGCTCTACGGGGTGCTCGGTCAGGTCTACCTCCCGGTGCTGCCCGAGGGCTCGGCAGCCGACACCCTCGTGCTGCGTCTGCCGGGCGCCGTCATGCCCGGTGGCGGGGGCGAGCTGCTGTCGGCGGTGCTGGCCGGTGGGGCCTTCGCGGCGTTCCTGTCGACCGCCTCCGGGCTCACGATGTCGGTCGCAGGGGTGATCGACCAGGACCTCCTGCGACACCGTCTGGGCCGTATGACGAGTGAGGACTTCACCGTCGTGCAGGGGTTCCGGCTCGCGACGCTGCTCGCGGTGCTGGTCCCGTATGCGGCGTCGAGACTGATCGAGCCCGTGGGCCTCGCGACCATGGTGAGCCTCGCCTTCGCGCTGGCCGCGTCGACGTTCTGCCCGTTGCTGGTCCTCGGGGCCTGGTGGCGTGGCCTGAGCACCGTGGGCGCCGCCGCGGGTCTCCTGGTCGGGGGCGGGCTGGCCGCGGTCGCGGTCTCCGTCACGGTGCTGGCCGGGCCCATCGACGGGTGGACCGGCGCCCTGTTGGCGCAGCCGGCCGCGTGGACGATCCCGCTCGCCTTCGCCGCCGCGGTCCTGGTGTCGCTGTCCACCCCATCGCGGATCCCCCGGCACACCGCCCGGACGATGGTGCGGCTGCACAGCCCCGAGGACCTCGCCCTCGACCGCAGCACGCAGGGCGACGCCGCGCGAGGCTGAGACCGGCGCCCCAACCCGCACGAACCACCCACACCGCTCGGCGCGCGAGACGCGCCGCTCGGCGCAGGGGACCCGCCCACCCACCGAACGAGCGACCCGCGCGGCGCTGGCGCACCCGGCATACCTCCCGGGAGGGCGCGGGCGCGAGCACAGTGGGCGCCGTGCGGGAGGCTCCCGCGCAGTGCCACCACTGGAGGTGTCCGTGAGCAACGACGCTCGCACCGAGAGCGACCCATTCCTCGACCTGCAGCGGTCCGAGGACTTCGCTGATCTGCGGAGCCGGTTCCGCCGGTTCGTCTTCCCGATGACCGCGCTCTTCCTGGCGTGGTACTTCCTCTACGTCCTGCTCTCGACCTACGCCCCGGCGTTCATGAGCACCAAGGTGTTCGGCAACATCAACGTCGGCCTGATCCTCGGTCTCGGGCAGTTCGTGTCGACCTTCGTCATCACGATCATCTACGTGCGCTGGGCCGACCGGGAGTTCGACCCGCGCGCCGCCGCCCTCGCCACGACCATCGGGGAGGACGACCGATGAGCGCCCCCGTCCTCGCCCCCACGGCCACGAACGTCGGCAGCCCGACGCTGAACATCACGATCTTCGGGATCTTCGTCCTCATCACGCTCGCGATCGTCATCCGCGCGTCGAAGAACAACCGCAGCGCAGCCGACTTCTACGCCGGCGGCCGCGCGTTCACCGGTCGCCAGAACGGCATCGCGATCGCGGGTGACTACCTGTCGGCGGCCAGCTTCCTCGGCATCGCCGGCGCCATCGCGATCAACGGCTACGACGGGTTCCTGTACTCGATCGGCTTCCTCGTCGCGTGGCTCGTGGCGCTGCTGCTCGTCGCCGAGCTCCTGCGCAACGCGGGCAAGTACACGATGGCCGACGTCCTGTCGTTCCGCCTCAAGCAGCGGCCGGTCCGGATGGCGGCGGCGATCTCGACCCTCGCGGTCTGCTTCTTCTACCTGCTGGCCCAGATGGCCGGCGCGGGCGGGCTGGTCGCGCTCCTGCTCGGCATCGACGACAAGGCGGGGCAGTCCCTGGTCATCGCCGTCGTCGGCGTCATCATGATCGCCTACGTCCTGATCGGCGGGATGAAGGGGACCACCTGGGTGCAGATCATCAAGGCGGTGCTGCTGATCCTCGGCGCCGGCGTGATGTTCGTCTGGGTGCTGAGCAAGTTCGGACTCAACCTCAGCTCGCTGCTCGGTGACGCCGTCGAGGCCTCCGGTGGGAAGAAGGTGCTCGACCCCGGGCTGCAGTACGGCAAGAGCGGCCTGACCAAGATCGACTTCATCTCGCTGTCGCTGGCCCTGGTGCTCGGCACCGCCGGCCTGCCACACGTGCTGATGCGGTTCTACACGGTGCCGTCGTCCAAGGAGGCCCGGAAGTCGGTCGAGTGGGCGATCTGGCTGATCGGGATCTTCTACCTGTTCACCCTGGTCCTCGGCTACGGCGCCGCCGCCCTCGTCGGTCCCAAGGTGATCGCGGCCGCCCCCGGCAAGGCCAACTCGGCCGCGCCACTGCTCGCCTTCGAGCTGGGTGGCGAGCTGCTGCTCGGGATCATCTCGGCGGTGGCGTTCGCGACGATCCTCGCGGTCGTCGCCGGCCTCACCATCACGGCGAGCGCCAGCCTGTCTCACGACATCTACAACTCCGTCATCAAGGAGGGCACGGCCACCCCCGAGCAGGAGGTCAAGGTGGCCCGGATGACCGCGGTCGTCATCGGCATCCTGGCGATCCTCGGCGGCATCCTCGCCAACGGGCAGAACATCGCGTTCCTCGTCGCCCTCGCCTTCGCCATCGCGGCGTCGGCGAACCTGCCGACGATCCTGTACTCGCTGTTCTGGCGCCGGTTCAACACCCGTGGCGCGCTCTGGTCGATCTACGGCGGGCTCGTCACCGCGATCACGCTCATCGTGTTCAGCCCGGTCGTGTCCGGCAAGCCGGTCGACCCGGTGACGGGCAAGTCGCTGTCGATGTTGCAGGGCACCGACTTCCACTGGTTCCCGCTCGACAACCCCGGGATCATCTCGATCCCGGTGGCCTTCGTGCTGGGTTGGCTGGGAACGGTCACCAGCAAGGAGCACAACGCCGCCAAGTACGCCGAGATGGAGGTGCGTTCGCTGACCGGCCACGGGGCCGAGAAGGCGGTGTCGCACTGACCCGCTCCACCCGACCACGGTGCCGCGTCCCCGCAGCAGGGGGCGCGGCACCGTGCTGTCCCCGTATGCCGGTGTCAACCGGCGGGTGGTCACGCGCGTCAGTGGGGTGTCCGGAAGGAGGACGCCATGAACATCACTCGTACCGCGGTCACCCGATCGCTCCTCGTCGCCGCACTCGCCGGGGCCGTCCCGGCCGCCACGGCCGCCACGGCCACCACCTCGGCACAGGCCGCTCCGTACTGCGGCATCACCTGGGGTTCGCTCGCCAAGTCGAAGGCCACGGCTCCCACAGGGCTCGTCACCGGCGTCCGCTCCGGCCGCCACACCTGCTTCGACCGTCTGGTCGTCGACCTCAAGGGCAAGGCGCCCGGCTACACCGTCAAGTACGTGAACACCTTCACCGGACAGGCCTCGGGGCTCCCGATCGCCCTCCGCGGCGGCGCCAAGCTGCAGGTGACCGTCAACGCTTCCGCCTACAACCCGGCCACCGGAGCTCCCACCTACACCCCGCGGAACGAGGCCGAGGTCGTCAACGTCACCGGTTACACCACCTTCCGCCAGGTCAAGTGGGACAGCAGCTTCGAGGGCTACACCTCGATGGGTCTGGGCGTCCGCGCACGGCTGCCGTTCCGGGTCTTCACGATCCAGGACGCGACGACGAGTCGCCTCGTGATCGACGTCGCACACCGCTGGTGACGGCACGGGTCGCGGCGACCAGCAGGGCCAGGATCGCCGCGACCAGCAACCAGCCCGCCGTGTGGGCCACCAGCTGGGAGGGGTAGTCCCACCAGTGGCGGCGGACGTAGTCCCACGACGCCTCGGCGACGAGCCGGAGCTCCGCCCGCTTGGACCCTGCCTGCAGGCGCGGGTGGAGGACGTTCCAGCCCTCGCTCAGGGCCCGGGCCCCGAGGGCGAACACCAGCCAGGTCAGCAGGATCCGCACCACCGACAGCACGGTGGGTGCCACCCGCTGCCATGAGGCCACCACGAACGGCAGGGCCAGGGCGACGGCCAGGGGTAGACCGTGCGGCCATGTCGCCGGCGACAGACCAGCCACGACCGCCAGCACGGTGGCGGCGCCGAGCACCCCCTTCGAGCCGCGCGCGCCCAGGACGATGCCGGCGAGCGCGGCACCCACGAGCAGGATCACCAGCGCCTCGCGCTCGTCCGGGAACGCATCGGCCTCGGGCGCCGAGAGCACCCAGCCGATCAGGCTGAACACGACGACGACGGCGAACCGCGGCCACGGCGAGCGCACGAGCAGGGACACCGAGGCAGCCGCAGCGGTCGCGCCGAGCAGGAC
Organism: Pedococcus sp. P2_E4; assembly: GCF_056403935.1. NCBI lineage: Bacteria > Bacillati > Actinomycetota > Actinomycetes > Micrococcales > Intrasporangiaceae > Pedococcus > Pedococcus sp. P2_E4. The sequence goes on from NZ_JBFUEO010000021.1 coordinate 10,021, forward strand.
GAGGTCGCCGTCCAGTGCCCGGAGCGGGAGGTGCAGCCAGGAGTCGAGGCCCCAGAAGCCGACCGGCCACCACAGAGCCGCCGCCAGCAGCACCGAGAGCGGCAGCCACGCCCGGCGCAGAACGGCTGTCGGAGACGCCTGCGCCCGGCGTGCAGCAGCGTCGGCCCGCGAGGTGGGCTCCCCTGCGGGGTCACCGGCTCCGGCACCGTCCCTCGTCCCGCTGCTGGTCGACGTCACACCGCGAAGGCTAGCCGTTGACCGTGCGCAGCGGCCGTCGATCGATCACGGCGACCGCTCCCCGGTCTGCCACGGGCTGGGCCTTGATGCGCAGCCCGGATGCGGGTTGGCTTAGGACCTGTCCCCCGCTCAGCGCTGACTGAGTCGACTGCCAACGCCGCCAGGAGGCACCCCGTGTCCGAAGCCACGTCCCCGAGCCAGGGCCACACCTCGACCGAGGACCGGGACTTCTCCCCCACACCCGATTTCGCCGCGCGAGCCAACGGCACGGCGGACCTCTACGACGCTGCCGCCGCGGACTTCGAGGGGTTCTGGGCCGACCAGGCGCGCCAGCGGGTCACCTGGTCCAAGGACTTCGACCAGACGCTCGACTGGAGTGGGGCACCGTTCGCGAAGTGGTTCGTCGGCGGTGAGCTCAACGCGTCCTGGAACTGCGTGGACCGGCACGTGGAGGGCGGCAACGGCGACCGCGTGGCGATCCACTTCGAGGGTGAGGGTGGCGACACCCGCACCATCACCTACGCCGAGCTCCAGAAGGACGTGGCCAAGGCCGCCAACGCCCTGGAGTCGCTCGGCGTGGCCAAGGGTGACCGCGTGGCGATCTACCTGCCGATGATCCCCGAGGCCGTCGCAGCGATGCTCGCCTGCGCGCGGATCGGCGCCCCTCACTCGGTGGTGTTCGGCGGGTTCTCGGCCGACGCCCTGCGCACCCGCATCGCCGACGCCGAGGCCAAGCTCGTCATCACGGCCGACGGGCAGTTCCGCCGCGGCAAGACCGCGCCACTCAAGGCCGCGGTCGACGCCGCAGTCACCGGCGAGAGCACCGTCGAGAAGGTCCTCGTCGTCCAGCGCACCAAGGACGAGGTCGACTGGGACGCCAACCGCGACGTCTGGTGGCACGACGTCGTCGACTCCGCCAGCGACGAGCACGAGGCGGTCGCCCACGACAGCGAGCACCCGCTCTTCATCCTCTACACGTCGGGCACCACCGGGAAGCCCAAGGGCATCTTCCACACGACGGGCGGCTACCTCACGCAGGCGGCATACACGAACTCGGTCGTCCACGACGTCCACCCGGAGAGCGACGTCTACTGGTGCACCGCCGACATCGGCTGGGTGACCGGCCACTCCTACATCGTCTACGGCCCGCTGGCCAACGGCGCGACCCAGGTGATCTACGAGGGCACTCCCGACACCCCGCACCAGGGTCGCTGGTGGGAGATCGTCCAGAAGTACGGCGTGACGATCCTCTACACCGCGCCCACCGCGATCCGGACGTTCATGAAGTGGGGCGACGACATCCCGGCGAAGTTCGACCTGTCGTCGCTGCGGCTGCTCGGCTCCGTCGGCGAGCCGATCAACCCTGAGGCGTGGCTCTGGTACCGCAAGAACATCGGTGGCGGCAGCGCCCCCATCGTCGACACGTGGTGGCAGACCGAGACCGGCGGCATCATGATCAGCCCCCTGCCGGGCGTGACCACCCTCGAGCCAGGTTCGGCGCAGCGCCCGATCCCCGGGATCAGCGCGGAGATCCTCGACGACGAGGGCCAGCCGCTGCACGACCCCGAGGCCGTCGGCTACCTCGTCCTCACCAAGCCGTGGCCGGGGATGCTCCGCGGCATCTGGGGTGACCCGGAGCGCTACAAGGAGACCTACTGGTCGCGGTTCGGCCCCAAGTACTACTTCGCCGGTGACGGCGCGAAGTACGACGCCGACAACAACATCTGGCTGCTCGGGCGCGTCGACGACGTCATGAACGTCTCGGGCCACCGGCTCTCGACGGCCGAGATCGAGTCGGCGCTGGTGTCGCACCCCACCGTGGCCGAGGCGGCCGTCGTCGGCGCGACCGACGAGACGACCGGCCAGGCCGTGGTCGCGTTCGTCATCCTGCGCGGCGGCGCGGAGGACCACGGCGACGAGACCGTCCAGGAGCTGCGCAACCACGTGGCCAAGGAGATCGGGCCGATCGCCAAGCCGCGTTCCATCATGGTCGTCTCGGAGCTGCCCAAGACCCGCTCCGGCAAGATCATGCGCCGCCTGCTGCGCGACGTGGCCGAGAACCGTGAGGTCGGCGACGTCACCACGCTCGCCGACTCCTCGGTCATGAACCTCATCAAGGAGGGCATGAGCTCCGGCAAGGAGGACTGACCACCGCCGACCAGGTATGCCGCGGACACACCTTGCGCCCGCGGCACACCTGTGTCTGGTGGTCGCCGACCGCTCAGCTGGTGCAGAGGCAGAAGGGGTGGCCGGCCGGGTCGAGGAACACCCTGAACGTCGTCCCCGGCTGGTGCTCGTGCTTCGTGGCGCCGAGCGCGACCACCTCGGCTTCGGCGGTGTCGAGGTCGTCGACGACCACATCGAGGTGCATCTGCTGGGGCACGTCCTGGCTCGGCCAGGCGGGGGCCCGGTAGCCGTCGACGTGCTGGAAGGCGATGCACTGCCCGGACTCGGCGCGGATCTCGACCCAGCCGTCCTCGGGGGTGACCTCCCAGTCGAGCATCGTGCCGTAGAAGCGCGCGAGGGCATCGGGGTCGGGGCAGTCGAGGACGACGGTGGGGAAGCGTGCGATTGCCATGTCGGCACGCTACGCGGCATCGCGCCCGCCCCACGACCTACGTCAGGTTCAGCGCTCCTGCGCGGGCTCCCGGCATGGGGAGCCACTGGTTCCGTGCCACGAGCACTTCCCTGAGCAGGTCCGGGCGGTCGGTGATGATCCCGTCGACCCCGGCGTCGAGCAGCCAGGCCATCTCGCGCGGGTCGTCGACGGTCCACACGACCACCCGCACCCCGATCCGGCGGGCCCCCTCGACGAGGCGCTCGACGAAGATCGGCACCCGTCCCAGGCGCAGTGGGACGTGCGCGAACCCTGCCGTGGCGAACCGGCGGGCGCAGGGCTGCCCGGTCCGCGACGCGACAACCAGGGCCGCCAGCGAACGCCACCCCAGGGCCGTGTGCGCCCCAGGCGCCTGCGCCCGGAGCTGGTCGAGCCAGCCGTCCCACGCGCCGGCGACGCACACGCGGTCACGGAAGTCCTTGTGCTGCAGCACCTTCGCCAAGGGAGCGATGGCCGCACGGTCCTTGAGGTCAACGGTGAACTTCGCCTGCGGCAGTGCCTCGAGTGCCTCCACGAGGGTCGGGATCGGCTCTCCCCCGACGCGCACCCCCCGCAGGGCGGAGAGGGTGTGCCGTCGCACCGGCCCGCGCGCGTCGGTCACGCGATCGAGGGTCGCGTCGTGGAAGCAGACGAGCTGGCCGTCGGCGGTCAGGCGGACGTCGGTCTCGAGGTAGCGGACGCCCAGGTCCGTGGCGACCGTGAAAGCCGCCAGGGTGTTCTCGGGCGCGAGGGCAGCGCCTCCGCGATGGGCGAGGGCGAGCGGCTGGGACTCGGCACCGTAGGCCATGCCCCAGAGCCTGCCTCCCCCGGACGGCTGCGGGGACCGGAAACGGCCGGCCAGCCCACTGTTCACCCCATGGGGTGCAACCGTTCGCCCGATGCTGGCGTCCGGTCACCAGACCAGCGCACGTCAGGCGGAGGCGCCGCGCATCTCGGCCGAGATCGCCTCGGCAACAGCGCGCATCGGCGTCGTCGCGCCCTCGATGAACGCGTCGGTCATGCGCGGCAACGGACCCGACACCGACAGCGCGAGCGGCTGAGGGGATCCCGGAATCGCGACCGCGACGCAGCGCACCCCGACCTCCTGCTCCCCCTCGTCGAGGGCATAGCCGCGTGCGCGCGTCCGACCCAGCTCGGCGGCGAACGCCTCGGGGTCGGTGATGGTGTGCTCGGTGCGGGCCGGCATGCCGGTGCGGGCGAGGATGGCCTTGACCTGCTCAGGGTCCATGTCGGCCATGATCGCCTTGCCGACACCGGTGGAGTGGGGCAGCACCCGACGGCCCACCTCGGTGAACATCCGCATCGAGTTGCGGCTGGCCATGACCTGGCCGATGTAGACCACCTGGTCGCCGTCGAGCATGGCGAGGTTGACCGACTCCCCCAGATCGTGGGCCAGTCGCTCCATGTGGGGTCGGGCCCACCGGCTGACCATGCGGGACGTCGTCTCACCGAGCCGGATGAGGCGCGGGCCGAGCGAGTACTGGCGGGAGGCCTCCTGGCGCACGTAGCCGAGGTCGACCAGCGTCCGCACGAGCCGGTGGATCGTCGGCAGGGGCAGCTGGGCGTCGGTCGCGAGCTGCGACAGGCTGATCACCCCGCCGGCGTCGGCCATCGTCTCGAGGATCGCGAAGGCTCGCTCGAGGGACTGGACGCCACCACCGGTCTTGGGGGTCGGCGTCGACGCGTCCTCGACGGTCGGTTCGGTGCTCATATATCTCTCCCCAGTCCTTCCCGAATGAGAAGAAGATTTCGTATCATGGAACAATCCTAGTCCGAGAGCCGCCACCGCGGCACGTGACACCACCGACTTCTCCCGAGGATGCGCATGTCCCAGCCCACCACGCCCACCATGCAGCCCGCGCCCACCGTCGTCGTCAACGCCCCCCATGACGTCGACCGGAGCACGGAGATCCTGAGCCCCGAGGCCCTGGCCTTCCTCGCGGAGCTGCAGACGAGGTTCGGTGGTCGGCGCGACGAGCTGCTCGAGGCTCGTCGGTCCCGCCGTGCAGAGGTCTCCCGGACCGGCAGGCTGGACTTCCTCGACGAGACCCGTGACGTGCGTGAGGGCGACTGGACTGTCGCTCCGGCGCCCGCCGACTTCGCGGACCGGCGCGTCGAGATCACCGGACCCACCGAGCGCAAGATGGCCATCAACGCCCTCAACTCGGGCGCCAAGGTCTGGCTCGCCGACCTCGAGGACGCCAACACGCCCCACTGGGACAACGTCATCGGCGGGCAGGTCAGCCTGTTCGACGCGGTCCGCCGCACCATCGAGCTCACGACCCCGCAAGGCAAGCACTACGAGCTCAAGGACCCGAACGGTATACCCGTGATCGTGCCGCGGCCCCGCGGGTGGCACTTCGACGAGGAGCACCTCACGCTCGACGGACGACCGCTCGTCGGCGCCCTCGTCGACTTCGGCCTGTACTTCTTCCACAACGCCGCCGAGCTCCTCTCGCGCGGCAGCGGCCCCTACTTCTACCTCCCGAAGACGGAGTCCCACCTCGAGGCGAGGCTGTGGAACGACGTCTTCACGTTCGCGCAGGAGTCCCTCGGCATCCCGCACGGCACGATCCGCGCGACGGTGCTCATCGAGACGATCCCGGCCGCCTTCGAGATGGACGAGATCCTCTACGAGCTGCGCGACCACGCCGCCGGGCTCAACGCGGGCCGGTGGGACTACCTCTTCTCGATCATCAAGTACTTCAGGGACTCCGGACCGTCGTTCACCCTCCCTGACCGCAACGCCGTGACGATGAACGCGCCGATGATGAGGGCCTACAGCGACCTGCTCGTCCAGACCTGCCACAAGCGCGGCGCCTTCGCCATCGGAGGCATGGCGGCGTTCATCCCCAGCAAGGACCCGTCGGTCAACGAGGCCGCCTTCGCCAAGGTGCGCGCCGACAAGGAGCGCGAGGTGGGCGCCGGCTTCGACGGGTCGTGGGTGGCGCACCCCGGCATGGTGGAGCTGTGCAAGGAGATCTTCACCGGCGTCCTGGGCGACTCCCCGAACCAGCTCGGCAAGCGGCGCGACGAGGTCTCGGTCACCGGCGAGGACCTGCTCGACGCCGCGTCGACTCCAGGTGACCGCACGCTGGATGGCTTGCGGGGCAACGTCTCCGTCGGCATCCAGTACCTCCAGGCGTGGCTGCTCGGCAACGGCGCCGTCGCCATCCACAACCTCATGGAGGACGCCGCCACGGCCGAGATCTCGCGCAGCCAGATCTGGCAGTGGCTCAACTCCGGCGCCACCCTCGCCTCGGGCGAGACCGTCACCCGCGAGCTCGTCGACGAGGTGGTGGAGAGCGAGTATGCCGCGCTGGTCGAGTCCGTCGGCGACGACGAGACCGCGCGGGGAGCGTTGGAGACGGCGCGCAGGCTGTTCGTCGAGTGCGCGCTCGACCCGGACTTCCCGGACTTCCTGACCCTGCCGGCCTACGCCGAGGTCCTGAAGGCCGAGCGCGCCTGAGTCAGCGTCAGGTGCGGCGGGGCATGCGCCAGCGACCGGCTGCGATCTGGTCCCCGCCGACCCAGACCCCGCCGATGTCGGAGGTCGTGCCGAGCGCGAACACCTTGGAGAGCGCGTCGTCTGCCGACTTGGCGTTACCCAGCCCCACGGCCAGCGGGTCGCCGGCCTCGGGCAGCAGCCAGATCGCGTCGAACTGCTTGCCCACCGAGAGGTCGCCCACCTCGTGGTCGAGCCCGAGGGCGCGGGCCCCGGCCGAGGTGCACAGCCAGAGCAGGTGGGCCGATGTCAGGGGCAGTCCCTGGTCACCCAGCAGGCGCTGCATGAAGTAGGCCTGCAGACCCTCCTTGAGCATCGAGAAGCCCGTGCCTGCTCCGACGTCCGAGCCCATCGCGACCTGAACCCCCGCCTTGACGTGGCGCCGCAGGGGGAACAGTCCGCTGCCGAGCGCAGAGTTGCTGGTCGGGCAGTGCGCGACGGACGCACCCCGCGCGGCGAGGGTCGCCAGCTCGGGGTCGGTGGGGTGGACGTTGTGCGCCAGCACCGAGCGCGGAGACAGGAGCCCGTGCCGGTCATAGGTGTCGACGTAGGCCGCCCCGCCGAACAGCCCGGCGACCTCCTTGACCTCGGCGGTGTTCTCGTTGACGTGCGACGTGAACCAGGAGCCGTCGACCTCGCCGAACGTCGCGGCGCACGACTCGAGGATCGCGTCGCTGGCCGAGAGCGAGAAGCGAGGTGTCACGGCATACCGGAGGCGGCCCTTGCCGTGCCAGCGCGAGGCGAGGTCGCGCGACTCCTGGTAGGCCCGCTCGGGGGTGGTGAGCAGTGGCTCGGGCAGGATCCGGTCGGAGGTGACGAGGCCGGTGGTGACGCGCAGGCCCCACAGATCGGCGGCCTCGAACATCACGTCGACGGCCGAGGCGAAGTGCGACCCGAACACCAGGGCCGTGGTGGTGCCGGCGTCGACGAGTCCGGTGACGAAGTCGCGCGCCACTCCCCGAGCCATGTCGACATCGGCCAGGCGCATCTCCTCGGGGAGGGCGCACTGGTCGAGCCAGTCGAGCAGCGGCATGCCGAGGCCGCCGATCACCCGCACCTGGGGGAAGTGCACGTGGGTGTCGACGAGCCCGGGCAGGACCATGCCCTCGCGGAGGTCGAGGACGTCCTCGTCGGGGTGCTCGGCACGCAGCGTCGCGTAGTCACCACGCGCGACGACCACCCCACCCTCGACCAGCAGCCCGCAGTCGTCCTGGGCACGCAGAACGCCACCTGCAAAAGGGTCGTCGGGGGTGTCGAGCACGGTGGCCCGGAAGATCGTCATCCCGCGACCTGCGACGTCTCGCGCTCGAACACGCGCACGAGGTCGGCGGCCACGCTCAGGGCGATGGTCGCAGGATCCTTGCCGACGAGGTCGGGCATGCCGATCGGGGTCTGGATGCGGGCCAGGTCGGTGTCCGAGTGTCCTTCTGCCGCAAGGCGTTGCCGGAACCTCGACCACTTGGCCGACGAGCCGATGAGCCCGATCGAGCCGAGGTGCTCACAGCGCAGTGCACCGTCGCACAAAGCGGCGTCCTCGGCGTGGTCGTGGGTCATGACGAGTACGTGAGTGCCGTGCGGGACCTGGCCGAGCACCAGCTCGGGGACGGGCGCGTGGTGGACGTGCAGCCTGGCCGTCGCGTCGTCGAGGATCCCCAGGCGGTCGTGGCCGAGCTGGTCGGCCCGCGAGTCGACCAGGTGGAGCTCCACGTCGTGCCGGGCGAGGATGCGGGCGAGCTCGAGACCGACGTGGCCCATCCCGAAGATCGCGACCGCGGGCACCACCGCGAGCGGCTCGAGGAGCACCTGCACCTCGCCACCGCAGCACTGCTGGCCGTGCTGGGCCGGCGCCTTGTCGTTGAGGGACAAGGAGATCTGCTCGGGGATCGCCACGGACTCGTCGATCATCGCGCGGGCCCGGGTGACAGCCGTCGCCTCCAGGTTTCCGCCGCCTATGGTGCCCCACGTCGCACCCATGGCCACGACCATCTTGGCCCCGGCCTCGCGCGGCGAGTGGCCCCGCACGGCCGTCAGCGTGACCAGGACGCCGGGACGGCGCTCACGGCGCAACCGCTCGACGGCTGACAGCCACTCCACTGTCACGTCCCCGCCCTGGCCGGCTGGGCGGCCTGCTCGGAGCGCGGCCGCAGGGGTGCGGCGTCGGCGTCGGGCTGGTCGGGCACGACACCCGGTGCACCCTCGACCATCGCGGTCATGTGCGGCGGCTCGGCACCGCCCTTGGCCTCCTGCACCGCCCAGAAGACGGCCTCGGGAGTCGCCGGGGAGGCCAGGTCGACCGACGTCCCCGCCGGGCCGAAGGCCGCGGCGGCCTCGCGCAGGGCCTCCCGCACCGAGAACGCGAGCATCAGGGGCGGCTCACCGACGGCCTTGGAGCCGTAGACCGCCCCGTCCTCGTGGGCGCGCTCGAGCAGCGCGACGTTGAAGACCTCGGGCATCTCGGAGAAGCTCGGCAGCTTGTAGGTGCTCGCCGCCTGGGTGGCCAGCCGTCCCCGGGTCGGCCGGTCGGACTCGTCCCAGCGCAGGTCCTCGAGCGTCAGCCAGCCGGCGCCCTGGACGAAGGCCCCCTCGACCTGGCCGATGTCGACCAGCGGCGAGAGCGAGTCGCCCACGTCGTGCACGATGTCGACGCGCCGCAGCCGGTAGGCACCGGTGAACTCGTCGACCTCGACCTCGCTGGCTGCCACGCCGTAGGAGAAGTACTTGAACGGCGAGCCGTGCATTGCCGAGGAGTCCCAGTGCAGTCCCTCGGTGCGGTAGAAGCCGGCCGCCCAGAGCTGGATGCGTTGGAAGTAGGCCTGGTTGACCAGGTCGGCCCACGGCACGGTGGCGCCACCGCCAACCTTGCCCACGTGGCCGTCGCTGAACCGCACGTCGGCCGGGTGCACCCCGAGCCGTCCGGCGGCCACCGCCCGCAGTCGCTCGATGATCTGCTCGCAGGCGTCCTTGACCGCGCCACCGTTGAGGTCGGCCCCCGAGCTCGCAGCCGTGGCCGAGGTGTTCGGCACCTTGTCGGTGCGCGTCGGTGCGAGCCGCACGGTCGACAGCGGCACCCCGAGGGTGGTGGCCGCGACCTGGAGCATCTTGGTGTGCAGGCCCTGGCCCATCTCGGTGCCACCGTGGGTGATCAGCACCGACCCGTCCTTGTAGACGTGGACGAGCGCGCCGGCCTGGTTGAAGGACGTGAAGTTGAAGGAGATCCCGAACTTCACGGGCGTCATCGCCAGGGCGCGCTTGGAGTGCTCGTGGGAGGCGTTGTATGCCGCGATTTCGGCCTTGCGCGACGCGACGTCACCCGTCGTGAGCACCTGGTCCCAGCAGGTCGCGACCCGCTCGGGGTGGCGGACCGGCTGGCCGTAGGGGGTGGACTGCCCGTCGACGTAGAAGTTGCGCGACCGCAGCTCGATCGGGTCGATGCCCAGCTGGGGCGCGCACCGGCCGAGGATGTCCTCGATGACGAGCATGCCCTGCGGGCCGCCGAACCCGCGGAACGCCGTCTGGCTGGTCTTGTGGGTCTTGGCGATCCGGCCGTTGACCCGCACGTTGGGAATCCAGTAGGCGTTGTCGATGTGGCACAGCGCCCGAGCCAGCACCGGCTCGGAGAGGTCGAGGCTCCACCCACCGTCAGAGGTCAGAGTCGCGTCGAGCGCCTGCAGCAGACCGTTGGAGTCGAAGGCGACCCGCCACTGCGCGTGGAACCCGTGCCGCTTCCCCGACATGGTCATGTCCTGGGTGCGGTTGAGCCGCAGGCGCACCGGACGACCGGTGAGCGTCGCACCGAGGGCTGCGATCGCGGCATACCCGTGGGGTTGCATCTCCTTGCCCCCGAAACCGCCGCCCATCCGCAGGCACTGGACCGTGACGGCGTGGCTCGGCAGGCCGAGGACGTGCGCGACGATGTCCTGCGTCTCGGTCGGGTGCTGCGTCGAGCTCTGGACGAAGATCTGCCCGTTCTCGTCGACCAGCGCGATCGAGCAGTGCGTCTCGAGGTAGAAGTGCTCCTGCCCGGCGAACTCGAACTCGCCGCTGTAGACATGGGCAGCTCCGGCGAACCCGGCCTCGATGTCACCTCGCTCCATGTGCGGCTGGCCACCCTGGAAGCTGCCCGCCTCGATCGCCTCGTGCACCGTCACCAGGGACGGCAGTGGCTCGTAGTCGACCTCGACCGCGAGCGACCCCAGCCGGGCAGCCTCCAGCGTCTCGCCGAGCACCCAGCACACGGCATGACCGAAGAACATGACCTCGGACGGAAAGAGCGGCTCGTCGTGCTTGACCCCTGCGTCGTTGACCCCCGGCACGTCCTCGGCGGTGAGGACCCGCACGACGCCGGGCACCTCGAGCGCGGGAGCCGTGTCGAGCCTGGTGATGCGGGCATGGGCGTGCGGCGCCTGCACCGGGTGGGCGTGGAGGATGCCGTGCGTGCGGACCGCGAGGTCGTCGGTGTAGAGCGCCTCACCGGTCACGTGCAGCGACGCCGCCTCGTGTGGGATCTCTTGCCCGACAACGGGATTGGCTGGGCGTTCGGACAGGGCGCTCATGCTCCGACCTCCTGCTGCGTCGCGGTCTCGGCATGCAGCTTGAGCAGCGCGGTGCCGAGCGTCGCCGTGCGGTATGCCGCGCTGGCGCGGTGGTCATCCATCGGCGTGCCTTCGGCGCGCATCACCGCAGCAGCCTCGCGGACGACGTCGGCGCTCCAGGCCCGGCCCTCGAGTGCCGCCTCCGTGGCCAGCGCGCGGATAGGGGTGGCGGCCACACCACCGAGGCCGATGCGTGCCTTGGTGACGACTCCGTCGCGCAGGTCGAGCGCGAAGCCGACTGCCACGCTGGAGATGTCGTCGAACCGGCGCTTGGCGATCTTGTGGAACGCCGTGACCTCGCTGAGCGGCAACGGGATCCGCACCGCGCGGATGAGCTCACCCTCGCGCTTGACGGTCTGGCGGTAGCCGGTGAAGTAGTCGGCCAGGGGCACCTCACGTTCCCCATCGGCCGAGGCGAGGACCACGACCGCCTCGAGGGCGAGCAGCGCGGGAGGAGTGTCGCCGATGGGCGACCCCGTGCCGAGGTTGCCGCCGATCGTCGCGCCGTTGCGGATCAGGCGGGAGGCGAACTGGGGGAACATCTGGTCGAGCAGAGGAACTCGTCCGGCGAGACCTCGCTCGACCTCGCTGAGGCTGAGCGCGGCGCCGACCTCGACCGTGTCCTCACCGACCTCGAGGGTCCTGAGCTCGGGCAGTCGGTCGATGCCGATCGCGAACGGCGTCCGCGACCCACGGAGGTTGACCTCGACCCCCCAGTCGGTGGAGCCGGCCACCAGGACGGCGTCGGGGTGCTCGGCCAGCAGGGCCAGGGCCTCGGCCAGGTCGCCGGGGCGCGCGTAGGTGCCCGTGGGGCCGTCGAGCCGCGTGGCGCGGGCGGCGGGGGGCGCGGCAGCCAGCCGCACGGCATACGGGTCGTCATCGGCAGGCTCGCCAAGGGCGTAGGCCGCGTCGCGGATGGGCCGATAGCCGGTGCAGCGGCAGAGGTTTCCCGACAGGGCGTGCAGGTCGAAACCGTTGGGCCCGTGCTCGTGGTCGGGCGCGACTCCCGGGTCGTTCGCGGTGGTCGCCGGCTCGGTCCGCTCGTGGCCGTTCTGCGAGGGGTCCGGGGTGGCGGCCCGGGTGGCACACCGGCCCTCGCGGTAGTACTCGGCGGCCATGCTGCAGACGAACCCCGGCGTGCAGTAGCCGCACTGGGACCCACCGCGGACCGCCATCTCGCGCTGGACGGGGTGCAGGGCGTCGGGGCGGCCGAGGCCCTCGGAGGTGACGACCTCCTGCCCGTCGAGCGCCGCCACCGGCACGAGGCACGCGTTGATGGCGGTCCACTGGGTGCCGGACCCCTCGGTGGGACGAGCGACCATGATCGAGCAGGCGCCGCACTCCCCCTCGGCGCAGCCCTCCTTGGCGCCCGTCAGGCCCTGGGCCCTGAGCCAGTCGAGGGCCGTGGTGCTCGGGTCGGTGCCGTCGAGCGCACGGGGCGCGCCGTTGACCGTGACCCTGTGCTCGTCGACAGCGTGAGTGGTGGTTGACGCCATGGTGACTCCCGTCGCCCCGTCGTTGGGGACCATCATCCCCCAAGCGTCACCGCCAAGGGGCATGGTTGCTGACAGGAGTGGGTCCGCCGGTTATCCATGCCGAACGACGGCCCTGTCGTGGGTTCCCGAGCACGATACTTCTCAACAAACTGTTGAATCAAGGGTTTCGGCCGACCATTCCGCGCGCTGGACGGCCCCTCCCAACGGCGACTTCGTCTACGGGATGCCGACTAGAGGCCAGTTGACGAGGGGATGATCCGGCGATCCGTAGACGAAGTCGCAGGCAGGGACGAGGCTCAGGTGCGGCCGAAGCTGCTGAGCACGCCGGTGTAGGTCTTCGGGGGCGGCGGGGCGAGCTCGCCGTGGGTCGACGGCCGCAACCCCAGCCGCACCACGCTCTCGGCGAGCAGAGTCCCCGCCGCCACGCCGTCGACGACCGGCACCCCGAGCTGCTGGGTGAGCAGCTCGGGAAGTCCCGCCATCCCGGCGCACCCGAGCACGATCGCGTCGGAGCCGTCGGCCGCGAGGGCGTTCTTCGCGAAGGCGAGGATCACGGCATACGTCCGGTCGCGGTCCTCCTCCAGCTCGAGCACCGGGATGTCGCAGGCGTGCACCCCGGCGCACTGCCGCTCCAGGCCGTAGGTGCGGGTGAGGTCCCAGGCACGACCCACCGTGCGGCTCATGGTCGTGACGACCGAGAAGCTGCGACCCAGCAGCGAGGCCGTCTTCATGGCCGCCTCGGCGATGCCGATGACCGGTCTGGACGCCGCCTCCCGGGCAGCGTCCAGACCGGGGTCCCCGAAGCACGCCAGGACGAAGGCGTCCGCAGTCCGGTCCTCACGGATGATCTCGAGCAGCCCCGGCACCGCGAGCGCCTCGTCGTAGTGGCTCTCGATCGACGCCGGACCCATCGACGGGGTGCGGGCGGTGATGACCGTGTCGGCCCCGGCCACGCGTCGCGCCTCGGCCTCGATCAGCGCCGTCATCGACTCCGTGGTGTTGGGGTTGACGACCGTGAGGTTGACGGTCACTTCACGCACGTCTTCGCGTCGAGTGGGCTGTCGCTGACACCCATCCGCGGCGCGAGGAGGGCGTATGCCGCGAAGCCCAGACCGCAGCCGATGAACCAGGAGTAGTCGTCGAACCGGTTGACCCCGGGGACGAACACGGCGGCGAGTGCGCCGGCGGCAGCGATCGCGGTGGCCCAGATCGCGGGCGGGTTGTAGCCACGCTTGTAGTGGTAGGCGCCGCCCTCGTCGAGGGTGAACAGGTCGTCGACGCAGACCCGCTGCTTGTGCACGACGTAGTAGTGCGCGATGAGGACGCCGAACAACGGGCCGATGAAGGCACCCAGGGTGTCGAGCGTGTAGTGGATCGTCTCGGGGCTGTTGTAGAGGTTCCACGGCGTGAGCAGGACCGAGCCGACGGCCGCGATCATCCCGCCCATGCGCCAGCTGATCTTCTGCGGGCTGACGTTGGAGAAGTCGAACGCTGGCGAGACGAAGTTGGCGACGATGTTGATGCCGATCGTGGCCGTGGTGAAGGTCAGCGCCGCGAGGACCAGGGCGAAGGTGTTGTCGATGTGGCCGACGGTCTGCACGGGGTCGGTGATCAGCTTGCCGTAGACCGGCAGGGTGGCCGCCGCGGTGAGGACGGTCAGCAGCGAGAAGAAGACGAAGTTGACGGGCAGGCCCCAGAAGTTGCCCTTCTTCACGGCCTCGAAGGTGCGGCCGTACCGGGAGAAGTCACCGAAGTTGAGCATCGGCCCGGAGAAGTAGGACACCACCAGCGCAGTCGCCGCAAGCATCGTGGTGAAGACCTTGCCGCCCGACAGCTCGTGGTCGGACAGGTTGAGGTTGACGCTCCAGCCGGCCTTGGCGAGCAGGTAGACACAGAGCGCGATCATGACGACGTAGACGGCCGGTCCGGCGAAGTCGATGAACCTGCGGATCGTGTTCATGCCGGTCCAGAAGACCGCAGCCTGGGCCACCCACAGCAGCGCGAACGTCCCGTAGCCGAGGGTCGAGAGACCGAGGAACCCGTGCTGGCTCACGTCGGCGTACGGTTCGAGGCCCGGCCACATGCGGACCAGCAGGATGTCGAGCGAGGCCGAGGCGAGGTAGGTCTGGATGCCGTACCAGGCCACCGCGATCAGCCCGCGGATGATGGCGGGGATGTTGGCGCCCAGCACCCCGAACACCGACCGGCAGATGACCGGGTAGGGGACACCGGTGCGCTGGCTAGGCTTGGCGACGAGGTTGCAGAAGAAGAGCACGATCGTGATGCCGACGATGAGGCACACGAACACCTGCCAGCTGGTGAGGCCCAGTGCGAAGAGGCTGCCGGCGGTGATGTACCCGCCGACGCTGTGCACGTCGGACATCCAGAACGCGAAGATGTTGTACCAGGACCAGGTCTGCTCCTTGAGCGGAGCGAGGTCCTCGTTGGTGAGGCGCTCGTCGTAGGACGGCTTGATCAGACCAGCGCCGGCGCCGTGGTCGTGCTCCCCGTGGTGGGTCGCGAACCCGGCCGCTGCGGCCGCTTCCTCGGTCTCGAAGGGCTTTTCGGTGGTGCTCATCCGGACTCCTTTGTCCACCGCGTCACCGCGGATGCTTGGGGAGAACGCTAGGAGCGGATCCGTTGGGGCAGAAGGCTTTGAACCGTATATCTGGGTATATCCGGCGGCTCGTCGAGGAGCGCGAGCGCGTGCGTGAGCCACTCGATCCGATATGTGGGCAGGTCAGCTGCCGAGGCGGGAGATGCATGCGGTGAGCCGGTCGTGGTGGGCCTCGGCGACCGCCTTGAGCGTCTCGGCGTCGCGCGCGACGAAGGCGTCGAGCATCTGCTGGTGGTCCTCGCGCATGCCGGCGCGGTCCTGCTCGGTGGTGCGCATCATGGTCTGGACGGGCTCGGTGAGGTTCCAGGCGATGTCCAGCATGTGCAGCAGCCGTGGCATGCGGCACGGCGCCAAGAGTGCCTCGTGGAACTCGCGACTGGCCCGCTGGAAGGCTGCCGCGTCGTCGGCAGCCACGGCGCGGTCCAAGGCCTCGTGGATCGCGGTCGCCCGCTCGTGGTCGGCCGTACCCGACTGCCGCACCGCGACCTCGAGAGCAGCAGCCTCGAGGGCCCCTCGCACGACGTAGAGCTCGTCGAGCTCGGTCTGCGAGAGGGCCGTCACCGTGTAGCCGAGCCGCGGCTGGTGCTCCAGCAACCCCTCGCCGAGCAACGTCTTGAGCGCCTCGCGGACCGGGATAAGGCTGACGCCAAAGAATGCGGCGACGTCGTCGAGCGGGATCGGACTGCCCGGCGGGACCGCCCCGGAGGCGATCACGCGGCGCAGCTCCGAGAGCACCTGCGGCCCGGAGACGTAGGCGTCCTCGCGGGTCAGCAGGCTGACGATGCCCGACTGCCGCCGCGGCTGCGTCATGCCCCACCTCCTCGACCGGTCACCGCACCATCATGCTCCCGGATCCCGGCACCTACAGGAGCTGACGGCTGAGGACGGCGTGCCGGTTGACGTCCTTGTAGAGCAGGTAGCGGAACCGGCCCGGCCCACCGGCGTAGCAGGCCTGGGGACAGAAGGCGCGCAGCCACATGAAGTCGCCCTCCTGGACCTCGACCCAGTCGTTGTTGAGCAGGTAAACGGCCTTGCCCTCCAGCACATACAGCCCGTGCTCCATGACGTGCGTCTCGGGGAACGGGATCGCCCCGCCGGGCTCGAAGTTCACGATGTTGACGTGCATGTCGTGCCGCACGTCGGCCGGGTCGACGAACCGCTGCGTGGTCCAGACCCCGTTGGTGCCGGGCATCTCTCCTGCCTGCACGTCGGCCTCGTTCGTGACGAACGCCTCGGGCACCTCGACGCCCTCGACGACCTGGTAGGCCTTGCGGATCCAGTGGAACGTCGCGGTCGCGTCGCCATGGTTGTACAGAGTCCACGTCTGTCCCGGCGGGATGAACGCGTAGCCGCCGGTGGCGAGCTCGTGCGTCTGGTCGCCCAGGGTCAGCGTCAACCCACCCGCCACGACGAAGAGAACCCCCTCGGCGCCCGGGT
Source organism: Pedococcus sp. P2_E4 (assembly GCF_056403935.1). Taxonomy (NCBI): domain Bacteria; kingdom Bacillati; phylum Actinomycetota; class Actinomycetes; order Micrococcales; family Intrasporangiaceae; genus Pedococcus; species Pedococcus sp. P2_E4. Next base: position 26,522 of record NZ_JBFUEO010000021.1, read on the forward strand.
CGGCCTCGGGCTTGTCCGAGCCGCCGCCCGGCGAGACCTCGACGATGTACTGCGAGAACGTCTCGGCGAAACCCGACAGCGGTCGCGCGATGACCCAGAGTCGCGTGGCGTCCCAGAACGGCAGGTTGCTCGTGACGATGTCGGTCATCGTCCCCCGCGGCAGGACGGCGTACGCCTCGGTGAACACCGCACGGTCCGTGGTGAGCTGGGTCTGCGGCGGCAGACCCCCGGGTGGGGCGGCGTAGTAAGGGGTCACGGTGCGGGGGGTGGTCATCGCTGTCCTCTCGTCAGGAGCCGACCGCGCGGGTCGGCCTCGATGTCGACCGGTATGCCGCGCAGCCAGGTCTGGCGCACCGCCCCGGTGAGCGTGCGGCCGGCATACGCCGACACGGGGTTCTTGTGGCGCAGGGAGGCGACGTCGACAGTGAACGACTCGTCGGGCGCGAAGACGACGAGGTCGGCCGTCGCGCCCACGACGATCCGGCCGCGGTCGGTGAGGCCCACCTGGTCGGCTGGACCCTCCCCCATCCAGCGCACGACATCGACGAGCGAGTGCCCGCGCTCGCGGGCCTCGGTCCAGACGGCGGGGAGCCCGAGCTGCAGGCCGGCGATGCCGCCCCAGGCCTCGCCGAAGTCGCCCGAGTCGAACCGCTTGAGGTCCTCCGTGCACGGCGAGTGGTCGGAGACGACGGTGCGGATCACGCCGTCCTCGAGCCCGGCCCAGAGGCGGTCGCGGTTGTCGTGCTCCCGGATGGGCGGGCAGCACTTGAACTGCGTCGCCCCGTCGGGGATCTCCTCGGCGTCGAGCGTGAGGTAGTGCGGGCAGGTCTCGACGGACAGCCGCAGGCCCTCCGCCTGGGCCTTGGCGATCAACGGGATCGCGTCGGCGTCGGACAGGTGCAGGACGTGCGCCCGGCCGCCGGTCTCACGCGTCGCGTCGATGACCTCGGCGATGGCCCGCTCCTCGGCCTCCTTGGGACGCGAACCCAGGAACCCGGCATACCCCTGGCCGTGCGGGTGGGGCGCGGACTCGATGGTCTGCTCGTCCTCGGCGTGCACGATCACGAGACCGTCGAAGGTCGCGGTCTCCGCGAGGGCCTCGCGCAGCTCGGACGCCGACAGGTGCGGGAACTCGTCGACGCCGGAGTGGAGCAGGAAGCACTTGAAGCCGAAGACGCCGGCCTCGTGGAGCGGTCGCAGGTCGGCCAGGTTGCCGGGCACGGCCCCGCCCCAGAAGCCCACGTCCACGTAGGACTGGTCTCTGGCGACCGCGCGCTTCTCATCCAGGGCGGCGACGGTGACGGTCGGCGGGATGGAGTTGAGGGGCATGTCGATGATCGTCGTGACGCCACCAGCCGCAGCCGCCCGCGTCGCGCTGGCGAAGCCCTCCCAATCGGTGCGACCTGGCTCGTTGACGTGCACGTGGGCGTCGACGAGCCCGGGGAGCAGCACCTCGTCCTCGGCCAGCTCGACCACCCGCGCGCCGGGCACGTCGGTGTCGTAGGGGTCGACAGCGCGGATGCGTCCGTCCGCGACGGAGACCGCGACGGAGACCTCTGCGCCGTCGACCACGGCACGCCTCGCGCGCAGGACCACCTCTGCCGTCACGTCCGACCTCCTCCCGGCACCGTCCACCGAACCTGCCATGACCGTAATCCCTGCCTCAGCTCGCCGCTGCCGGTGCGGCGGAACGCGCGTGGTCCACGACCCGGCTCCGGTGGCTGCCGAGCACCCCGCCGTCGGCGCACACGATGTCGCCGTGCCGCAGGTAGGGCCGAGGCTCGGGCTGGCCCATGGCCACTCCTGCCGGCGTACCCGTGATGACGAGGTCACCGGGCTCGAGCGTCATCAGGCCACTGACGTAGCAGAGCAGCTCGGCCACCGAGAAGAGCATGTCGCGGGGCGAGCCGTCCTGCCTGAGGTCGCCGTTGACCGAGAGCCGCAGCCTGACGTCGGCGGGGTCACCCAGCTCGTCCGGCGTGACCAGCCATGGCCCGACCGGGCAGAAGGTGTCGGCAGACTTGCCCTTGGTCCAGGTGCCGCCTCGCTCGAGCTGGAGCGCGCGGTCGGAGACGTCGTGGGCCAGCACGTAGCCGGCGACGGCTTCGAGTGCGCGGTCGTGGTCGCGCTCATGCGTCAGCGGGGCACCCAGGGCGACGCCGAGCTCCACCTCGTAGTCGGTCGTGACCGACTGCGGCAGCAGCCGGATGTCGTCGGCGGGCCCGCACACCGAGGTCGGCGCCTTGAGGAACACGACAGGCTCGGAGGGCAGCGGCACCCTCGCCTCGGCGGCGTGGTCGCGGTAGTTGAGTCCGATGCCGATGACCTTGCCGGGCCTCACGAAGGGCGCACCGAAGCGGACGCCGTCCTCTCTCGGAAGGCGTTGCAGCGCAGCGGTGTCGACCGTGTCGAGCCTGCCCAGGAAGGTGGCATCGAGGTCGCTAGTCACGGTCGAGAGGTCGAGGAGCGAGCCGTCGTCGGCGACCACCACGGGGCGCTCGGCCCCCGGCAGCCCGACCCTGGCGAACCTCACCGCACACCGCCGAGGTGCTCGCGCGCGATGCGCGCACCGATCCGCTCCAGCAGTGGTCCAGGCGCGTCCAGCGCCTCCTGACGCGTGGCCCCCTCGTCCACGAGCGCGTATGCCGCGTGCAGGCCTGCCGCTCCCAGCTCGGCAGGCGTGAGCGTGACCTGGCCGGCCACCGCCACGGCGGGCACCCCCTTGTCGCGGGCCAGTGCTGCCACGGCGGCTGGGGCCTTGCCGTGCAGGGTCTGGGCATCCAGCGATCCCTCGCCGGTCACGACGAGGTCGGCCCCGGCGACGGCATCGGGCAGGCCGGTCAGCTCGAAGACGAGCTCGGCCCCCGGTCGGGTCGTCGCACCGAGGACGGCCACCAGCCCGAAGCCGACCCCTCCCGCTGCCCCTGCTCCAGGTGCGTTGCGCTGGTCACGACCGGTGGCCCGCGCCACGAGGTCGGCCCAGCGGGTGAGGGCGGAGTCGAGCAGCTCGACGTCCTCAGGACCCGCGCCCTTCTGCGGGCCGTAGACCGCTGCTGCGCCACGGCTCCCCGTGAGCGGGTTGTCGACGTCGCAGGCCACGACCAGCTCGGCCCCGGCCAGGCCGGGGTGCAGCCCACGGAGATCGAGTCGGGTCGCATCGTGCAGCCCAGCTCCCCCGGGCTGCACGTGGCTGCCACTCGAGGTGCCGATGGTGGCGCCGAGCGCCTCGAGCAGCCCGGCCCCGCCGTCGGTGCAGGCACTTCCGCCGATGGCCACGACCACGCGCCGCGCGCCCGCGTCCAGGGCAGCGGCGATCAGCTCACCGGTTCCGCGACTCGAGGCGGTCAGCGGAGCGGTCCGACCACCGGGCAGCTGGGCCAGCCCCGAGACCTCCGCCAGCTCGACCACGGCCTCCGCGCCGCGGACCCCGTAGGCAGACTCGCACGGCACACCCGTCGGGCCGGTGGCCCGCACGGGCACCCGGGTGAACCCCGCGGCCACCGCCGCGGCGAGGGTGCCGTCACCCCCGTCGGCGACGGGGACGACGGTCACCTCGACGTCGGGCAGCACCGAGCGAAGGCCGTCCGACAGGTGCCCCGCGACCTCGGCGGCCGTCAGGGTGCCCTTGAACTTGTCGGGGGCGAGCAGGACGCGGGGCATCGACGGCCCTAGTCCAGGTTGGCGAACAGCGCGGTCGGGGCGTCGGCGCCGCCGGCAGCCAGCTCCTCGAACTCGGTGACGCCATCGATGCTCAGGCCCATCGAGACGTTGGTGACGCGCTCGAGGATGACCTCGACGACGACCGGCACGCGGTACTCCTGCGCCATGGCCTTCGCCTTCTCGAGGGCGGGGTGGATCTCCTCGGGGTCGAAGACGCGGATCGCCTTGCAGCCCAAGCCCTCGACGACCTTGACGTGGTCGACGCCGTAGCCGCCGACCTCAGGGCTGTTGATGTTGTCGAACGACAGCTGGACGCAGTAGTCCATGTCGAACCCGCGCTGCGACTGCCGGATCAGGCCGAGGTAGGCGTTGTTCACCAGGACGTGGATGTAGGGGATGTTGAACTGCGCCCCGACGGCCAGCTCCTCGATCATGAACTGGAAGTCGTAGTCACCGGACAGGGCGACCACGGTCTCGTCGGGGGCCGCCGTGGCGACCCCGAGTGCGGCAGGGACGGTCCAGCCGAGCGGGCCGGCCTGGCCGGCGTTGATCCAGTGCCGGTCCTTGTAGACGTGCAGCAGCTGGGCCGCCTGGATCTGGGAGAGGCCGATCGTGGAGACGTACCGGACGTCCTTGCCGAAGGCGCGGTTCATCTCCTGGTAGACGCGCTGCGGCTTGACCGGCGTGACATCGAAGTTGGTCTTGCGCCACATGGTCGCCTTGCGGTCACGGCAGGACTGGGCCCACTCGCTGCGGTCGGCCAGGCGCCCGGCATCGCGCCGCTCACGGGCCACCTCGGCGAAGAGCGACAACGCGGCCTTCGCGTCGGAGACGATGCCGTAGTCAGGCGCGAAGACCCGGCCGATCTGGGTCGGCTCGATGTCGACGTGCACGAACTTCCGACCCTGCGTGTAGGTCTCGACGTCACCGGTGTGGCGGTTGGCCCAGCGGTTGCCGATGCCGAGGACGAAGTCCGACTCGAGCATCGTGGCGTTGCCGTAGCGGTGGCTGGTCTGCAGACCGACCATGCCGGCGTTGAGCTCGTGGTCGTCAGGGATGGTGCCCCAGCCCATGAGCGTCGGGATGACGGGCACGCCGGTCAGCTCGGCGAGCTCGACCAGCAGGTCTGCGGCGTCGGCGTTGATGATCCCGCCGCCCGCGACGATCAGCGGTCGCTCGCTGGCGGCCAACAGGTCGAGCGCCTTCTCGACCTGGGGGCGGGTGGCGGCCGGCTTGTAGGTCGGCAGCGGCTCGTAGGTCTCGACATCGAACTCGATCTCGGCCAGCTGGACGTCGATCGGCAGGTCGATGAGCACGGGGCCCGGGCGTCCCGAGCGCATCAGGTGGAACGCCTGCTGGAACGTGCCGGGGACCTGGGCCGGCTCGAGGACCGTGACGGCCATCTTGGTCAGCGGCTTGGCAATCGACGCGATGTCGACGGCCTGGAAGTCCTCCTTGTGCAGCTTGGCGACCGGCGCCTGGCCGGTGATGCACAGGATCGGGATCGAGTCGGCGCTGGCCGAGTAGAGGCCGGTGATCATGTCCGTGCCCGCAGGACCGCTGGTGCCGACGCAGACGCCGATGTTGCCGGCCCTGGCCCGGGTGTAACCCTCGGCCATGTGGGAGGCGCCCTCGACGTGGCGGGCCAGCGTGTGGTGCAGGCCGCCATTGGTCTTCATCGCCTTGTAGAAGGGGTTGATCGCCGCGCCGGGCAGGCCGAAGACGTGGGTCACCCCTTCCTTCTTGAGAATCTCGACGGCCGCTTGGGCCGCAGTCATGCGTGCCATGGTGGTGCTCCTGGTTCGGGAGGTTCAGGGATGTTCGAGGGAGGGGTCAGGGGGTCTGACCGGAGAGGCGCTGGACGCCGCGCAGCAGGGCCGAGTGGTCGAGGCCGCCGTCGCCGTTCGCGCGGGCGGAGGCCATCAGCTGGGCGACGAGCCCGCCGAGGGGTACGACCACCCCGGCCTCGCGCGCGGCACTCGTCACGATGCCGAGGTCCTTGTGGTGCAGGTCGATCCGGAACCCGGGCTCGAAGGACTTCTTCGCCATGTTGTCGCGCTTCTGGTCGAGCACCTTGGAGCCGGCGAGTCCGCCACCGAGGACGTCGAGCGCCGGGCCGAGGTCGACACCGTAGGCCTCGAGGAACACGACCGCCTCGGCCAGCGCCTGGATGTTGGCGGCCACGATGAGCTGGTTGGCGGCCTTGACCGTCTGCCCTGCGCCGTTGCCGCCGACGTGGACGACGGTCTTGCCGACGACGTCGAACAGCGGCTTCGCCTCGGCGAAGTCCTCGGCCGAACCGCCGACCATGATCGACAGGGCGGCGTTCTTGGCACCTGCCTCGCCACCGGAAACCGGGGCGTCGAGGAGCCGGAACCCCTTGTCCTGCGCGGCCTTGGCCAGCTCCACCGTGACGTCGGGGCGGATGCTGGAGAAGTCGATGACCAGCGTGCCCTCCTTGGCGCCCGCGAAGACGCCGTCCTCGCCGAGGAGGACGTCCTGCACGTCGGGGCTGTCGGGCACCATGACCGCGACCACCTGGGCGTCACGCACCGCATCCGCGACCGACGTCGCCGCGGTGCCGCCGGCGTCCACGAGGGGCTGGGTCTTGTCGGGGTGCAGGTTGTAGCCGACGACGTCGTGCCCGGCCTCCTGGAGGTGGACGGCCATGGGGCTGCCCATGATGCCGAGTCCGATGAAGGCGATGGTGGTCATGTCGTGCTCCTTGGTGGTGGTGCGGCAGCGGTCGTGCGGCAGCAGTCGTGCGGCAGTCGGTCAGATCAGGGTTCAGGCGCCGCGACGTTCGCGCGGCAGCCAGCCGAAGCTCTCGGGGGTGGTCGCGGTGGTGGGCTTGTACTCGAGCCCGACCCACCCGGCATACCCGCTCGCGGCGAGGGCGCCGAGGTGGCGCTGGAGGTCGAGGTCACCCGAGCCCGGCTCACCGCGTCCGGGCGCGTCGGCGACCTGCACGTGGGCGGTGCGGTCGGCGTAGGCCGCGATCGCGGCGTCGAGGTCGTCGCCGTTGGCGGCGAGGTGGTAGAGGTCGAGCAGGAACCCGACGTTCCTCGCGCCGGTCGCACGCACGTCGTCGACGACCGCCACGGCGTCGGCCGCGGTGCGCAGCGGGTAGGGCTTGGGACCGCTGACCGACTCGACGAGGACGGTCGCCCCGATCCGGTCGGCGGCCTTGGCCGCAAAGGCGATCGACTCACGACCGAGCGCGTCCTGCTCCTGCGCCGACACCCCCTCGACCCGGTTGCCGAAGAGGGCGTTGAAGGCCGAGACGCCCAGGCGCTCGCCGATGTCGACCGTGACGTCCACGTTGTCGCGGAACTGCTGCACACGGTCGGGGATCGAGAGCACACCGCAGTCGGGGCCGGCCAGGTCGCCGGCGAACAAGTTGAGGCCGACCAGCTGCACCCCCGCGTCCTGGACGGCGCCGACGAAGGCGTCGACCTCTCCGTCGCCGGGCACCGGCTGGTCGGGCCACGGCCACCAGAACTCGACGGCGTCGAAGCCCGCGGCCTTCGCGGCGGCGGGCCGCTCGAGGAGCGGCAGCTCGGTGAACAGGATCGAGCAGTTCACCTCGTAGCGCAGTCCGTGGTCCGTCACGACGATCTCCTTGTTTCCGTATTGTGGAAGTTTTTTTCCAACTAGTGAGAGAGTAGGCGGCATTTCGTTGCAGCGTCAAGAGCGCCGGGGCGGTCGTCTCAGCGGGCGGCGGAGATATATCCGGCCGAGGCCCGGTGCCGCGCGAGCAGCCGCTCCCCTGCCCAGACCGCTTGTGCGGCAAGGGATTGCTCGTCGGCCGTGACGAGGCGGTCGCCGTCGACGACGGGGCGACGTCGGCCGGCTTGCCCACCTCCAGAAGCCGATCCGGTCACGACCCCCGGTAGGTGGCGTAGCCGAACGGGTTGAGCAGCACGGGTACGTGGTAGTGCTGCGCGGCATCGGCGATGGTGAACACCACGACCACCTCGGGGTAGAACGCCTCGACCCCCTGCGCCGCGAAGTAGCCACCCGAGGCGAAGCGGAGCCGGTAGTCGCCGGTCTCCAGGCGCTCCGGCCCGATGCTGCCGACCCGTCCGTCGCCGTCGGTGATGCCGTCGCCGAGCGCCTCTCCCGCAACGGATTCCAGCACGACCGTCACGCCGGCTGCCGGCTTGCCGAGGCTGGTGTCAAGGACGTGCGTGCTGAGCGTGCCCATCAGGAGGCCACCTCTCGTAGTCGGAGCAGCGCGATCTCGCGCAGCTGGGTCACGGTCTCCTCGCGCTCGGCGTCGTCGTCGTTGTCGAGCCTCCGGTCGAGCTCGGCGAGGATCTCGGGCGCCGAGCGACCTGCGGCCCGGATGAGGAACACCCGGTCGAACCGCGCCTCGTATGCCGCGTTGCCGGCAGCGAGCGCGCGTGCCACCTCCGCGTCGGCCGGGTCCACCCCGGCCTGCTCCCGCGCGCTCGCGGCTGCGTTGTGGTGCGGGCTCCCCGCCCGTTCGCCGATGCGTGGGTGGCCGGCCAGCGCCGCCTCCAGCTCCTCGTCGTCGAGGTGCTGGGCGGCGGCGCCGGCGGTTTCTTCGAGCTCCGGCCACCCGGCATACGGTCGGCCGTCGCGGACGGCGGCCACCCACCTGGGCACCGGGAGGCACGCAGTCAGCTGCTCGTCCAGCTCGGGCGCAGGCAGCGCGTTGAGGCGCTCGAGGGTCATCGGCCCTCCACGAACCGGGTGCGGGCGGAGTGGATCGGGTTGGCGTCGGCCACAAGGTCATCAAACCGGTAGCCGGCGATCTTGGCGATCTCCACGAGCGCCGAGGCGTGTTCCTGCGCCGGGGAGTTGTTCAGGCGCTCCCAGCCGGTACGCACGACCTGGTCGAAGGAGTCGCGGTCGCGCACACACGTCACGAGCGGGAAGCCGAACCTGTCGCGGTACTGCGAGGTCAGCTCGGCCAGCTCACCGTGGCCCTTCTCGTCGAGCCGGGTGAGGCCGAGGACGGACTGGTCGCGGTAGGACTCGGAGTCCTCGTCACCCTCGGCCACGCTGTCGGCGCCGAGGTCGGGGTAGGAGTCGATCAGCTGGCGCTGCTCGTCCCCGGCGGCCGAGAACAGCGCCTCCTGGAAGGCACGACGCAGGTCGCTCGTGTCGCTGAACGGCCGCGAGTCGAAGGCCCTCTCGACCACCCAGCGCGGCCCCTGGAAGAGGCTGCCGAAGGTGTCGGCGAAGTCGTCGCGGGACATCTGGTTGACCTCGCTGAGCCGCACGAGCGACCCCGGAGCGCCCGCCACCGCCGGACCACGGCCGGACCCGATGTGGTGGAAGAGGAAGTTCAGCACGATGGCGGTGATCGAGCCGAGCGTGATGCCCGAGCCCAGGATGATCTGGGCCCAGTCGGGGACGGCCTTGGCGACGTCGGGCTGTGCGGTGACGTACATCGCGAGGCCGACCGCGGTGGCGACGATGACGACGTTGCGGTGGTCGTGGAAGTCGACCCGCGACAGGGTCTGGAAGCCGACGACCGCGACGGTGGCGAACATCGCCAGCGCAGCACCACCGAGCACCGGGTGCGGGATGCCCGCGACGACAGCGCCGGCCTTCGGGATCAGGCCGATGACGACCATGATCAACCCCGCGGTCGCGACCACGTAGCGGCTCTTGACGCGGGTCAGTCGGACGAGGCCGACGTTCTCGGCGAAGCACGTGTAGGGGAAGGAGTTGAAGACGCCGCCGATCGTGGTGGCTAGGCCGTCGGCGCGCAGGGCGCGAGCGATGTCCTCCTTGCCGATCCGCTTCTCGACGATCTCACCGGTGGCGAACACGTCACCGGTGGTCTCGACCGCGGTGATGAGCATGACGACGATCATCGAGATGATCGCGGCGACCGAGAACCTGGGCCAGCCGAAGTGGAACGGCGTGGTCACCCCGATCCAGCCCGAGCCCGACACCGAGTCGAAGTGCGCGTCTCCGAGGATCCACGCGATGACGGTGCCGACCACGAGTCCGACGAGGACGGCCACGGTGGCCATGAAGCCCTTGAAGATCCGCTGGATCGCGACGATGAGGGCGAGGGTCCCGAGCGCGTAGGCCAGGTTGCGTCCGCTCGAGGGGTCGAGGGTCGGGCCGGCGCCGCCGGCAGCATCCGCTGCGGCGACCGGCAGCAGGGCGAGGCCGATGATCGTGATCACCGACCCGGTCACGACCGGCGGGAAGTAGCGGATCAGCTGGCTGAAGTACGGAGCGACGAGGAAGGTGACGAGGCCGGCAACGATGACCGCGCCGTAGATCACGAGGAGGCCGTCGGTGCCACCGCCCGCGGCCATGCCGATGGCGATCATCGGCGAGACGGCCGTGAACGTGACCCCTTGCAGGAGAGGCAGCTTCACACCGACCTTCCAGAACCCGATGGACTGGATGATCGACGCGATGCCGCACGTGAACAGGTCGGCGTTGATGAGGTGGATGAGCTCCTGGGTCGACAGCCCGATGGCGCTGGCCAGGAGGATCGGCACGATGACCGCGCCGGCGTAGAACGCGAGCACGTGCTGGAAGCCGTAGATCGCCAGCTTCGGGATGGGCAGGACCTCGTCGACCGGGTGGCGGGAGGCGCGCTGGGACTGGGGTGTTGCGGTGGCTGCGCTCATGACAGGCACCTTTCGGGAGGCTCCGGGGAGGAGGGGGTGCAGGAGGGAGGCGTGCTCGAGGGTGTGCCCGAGGAGGGCAGGCTCGACGTCGTGACCGGCCGATCGGGGTCCCTGCGAGGTGGTGCGAAGCGGCGCGGGCTGTCAGGCGGTGGTGCGGTGGTGCGTCAGCAGAAGCCGGGCACGGTGAGCCAGGCGTCGCCGGCATCAGAGCCGTTCTCGCGCTGGACGGTGGCCTCGATCAGTCCGTAGGGACGGTCGGCGGCGATGAACACCTCGCCCGGGTTGTCCAGCCCGAACGGGGCGAGGTCGACCAGGAAGTGGTGCTTGTTGGGGGCGGAGAACTTGATCTCGGCGACGTCCGGGTGGGCGGCCAGCACGGCCGAGCCCATCGCGTAGAGGCTCTCCTGCAGGGCGCGGCTGTAGGTGGTCGCGAACGTCTCGAGGAGCACCGAGCGGATGTCGTCGAACGACTTGTTCCAGTCCACTCCCTCGGTGGTCTCGTAGCGCCAGCGCGCCACGAGCGAGGTCGCGAGGATCCGGTCGTCGGTCTCCTTCAGGGTCGTGTACTCGTCCTTGAGGTAGCCCTTGAACTCCGAGCCGGTGGACTTGAGGACGACGAGGTCCTTGACGCCGGAGACCACCCAGGCGCGCGGCTCGGCACCGCTGCGGTCGCGGGTGACGACAGCGGTGCGTACCTCGCCGCCCCGCTTCACGAACGCGTGGTCGTGACCGGTGCCGCCCACCTCGATGCGGTCCCAGGCGTACTCCTCCACCTCGATCCGGCTGGCGGTCGCGGCGGGCGTGACGTCGAGGAAGCGCTGGCCGAGGGTGAGGGCGTAGTCCTCCGGGGAGGTGACGCCGTGCTCCTTGGCGAACGCGAACGCGGTGTTCTTCTGGGTGTCGGTGGGCAGGACGTTGGCCTGGTCACCGGTGGTGTGCGCCTCGGTGAAGTCGCCGCGCAGGGCGGTCGACACGTTGAGGTCGCGGATCTCGTGGCGGGCGGTGTCGCGGTAGACGCGGACGACTCGGTTCTCCGCCTTGCCGTACTGGTTGGGTCCGAGGACGAAGCTCATGGTGCTCCTTGCGGTGCCCGTCGACCCTGGGCGGGTCAGGCGTGGGGGCGCGGATGGCTTCCCGAGCGATTCGGAGGTCTTCCGAATGGTGGAAACCTGTTTACGAATGATGGAACGATAAGCGCGCTGGCGTGACCCAGTCAACAGTTTGTTGAAAAATTCGTGGCCGCGAGGTGAGCCGGGCGCAGAGACGCGTGCGTCCGGGTATGCCGGGTCAGCCGGTGGTTTCGGCGGCGGACTCGCGGATCCGGTTGAGGTAGTTGTAGACCGTGAACCGGGTCAGGCCCATCGCCTCGGCGACCGTCTCCGCGCTGCGGCGCATCTCGAAGGCCCCACGCTCCTCCAACAGCCGGACCGCGTGCTGCTTCTCGGCCCGCGGCAACGCCGACAGCTGACCACCGAGCTCGCGCTCGACGTCGGCGATGAGCCGAGAGAGCCCGTCGGTGAGGTCGGTCGCGCCGGCCGTGCCGTCCGCCGCACCGGCCACCGGCGCGGCGGCGGTCACCGCGTCGACGTCACCCAGCGTGAGGGTCACGCGGGTCGCGCCGTGGGACAGAGCCTCCTTGAGGGCGCCCGCGACCGCGTCGACCACGACGTCGACCTCACCCTCCACGGACGTGCCGAGCGGGCCTAGGTCGGGTGACAACCCGGCATACCGGAGCGCGTCGGCAGACGCGGTCACGTGGGCGGGCAGCTGGTCGTCCTCACCGTGGAACGGCTCGGTCGTGAACTCCACCCGCACGCGCATGCGGACAACCTACTCGGGGCAGGCGCCTGCGCCCCTGGCTCCCCGGTGGGTCAGCCCGACGTGCGCCTCGCGAGGCGGTCGATCGCACGGCGGTCCAAGCCGGTCAGGCGGTGGACCTCCTGCTCGTCCGTGGCACCGCAGTCCAGCGCGCGGACCACGAAGTCGGACAGGGCCCTGGCAGTGGCGGGTTCGTCCATCACTCCCGAGGCGACCTGACCGACGTAGTTCTCGAGCCGCACGCAGGCGGCCTCGAGGCCCTCGCGGTAGAACGCGTAGGTGGCGAGGAACCTGCTCGGCAGCTGGGCGGGGTGCAGGTCCCAGCCCTGGTAGTAGCCGCGCTCGAGCGAGCGTCGCACCAGGCGGCTGTGGAGTCGCCAGGCGGCGCGGACCTGTTCGCTCGAACCGACCGGGAGGATGTTGGTGGACCCGTCGGACAGGTGCACGCCGGTGCCGGCCGCCGCGACCTGCATGACGGCCTTGGCGTGGTCGGCCGCCGGGTGCTCCATCGACTGGTACGCAGCGGCGATGCCGCACGAGGCGGAGTAGTCGTAGGTGCCGTAGTGCAGTGCGGTGCAACGGTTTCCGGAGGCATGGACCATCCGCGCCACGAGGGCACTGCCGTCGGGGCCGCAGATGGCCTGCGGTGTCTCGATCTGGATCTCGAACCTGATCGCGCCCGGTGTGAGACCGACGCCCTGCTCGATCTGCTCACAGGCCACCACCATCGCCTCCACCTGCTCCACCGACGTCACCTTCGGGAAGGTCACGACGAAGCCGTCGGGCAGCCGGCCGTCGCGGGTGACGGCCTCGACGAAGCGCGCGAACGTCCGCACGCCGCGGGCTCGCGTCGGCGCCTCGAAGCTCTTGAACCGGATGCCGCTGAAGGCGGTGGCCCGGCCGGTGTCGATGGCCTGCAGGAGCGACTGCGCTGCCGCGTCGACGGCGGCGTCCTCCTCCTCGTCAGCGCGGGTGCCGTAGCCGTCCTCGAAGTCGATCCGGAGGTCCTCGATGGCCTCGCGCTCGAGCTTGTCGCGCAGGCGGCCGTGGAGGTCCTCGGCGAGGTCGGGTCGCAGCCCGAACGCCTCGCCGAGGTCGGTCGCCCCGGGGCCGTGCTGGGCGAGGACGCCGAGGGCCTCCGACCGCCAGCGCGGCACGAGGTCGGAGTCGTAGCGGTCGGCGGGCACGTAGACGGTGTGGACGGGTTGGCGCACCGGCCGCTCGCCCGGAAAGCGTGCGGCGAGCTGTGCGTCCGCGTCACGGAGCTGCTCGTCGAGGGTGGCGCCGAGGGCGTTGAGGTCGACAGTCATCGGGTGGGAGCCTCCGGGCTCGTCTCGGTGGGAGGTGGGTCGGTGGGGAGCGCGTCGGTGGGGAGCGCGTCGGTGGGGAGCGCGTCGGTGGGGAGCGCGTCGGTGGGGGACGCGGCGGTGGGCACCAGGATCGCCTCGCGCGCGGTGGAGCCGGTATGCCGCCTGGCCTGCTCGGCATGGCGGCCGCCGGCCGCCTCGCGCACCGCCGCAGCCACCGCCGGGGCGACGTCGGCATCGAAGACGCTCGGCACGATGTAGCTGGCATTGAGCTCGTCGGGGTGGACGCAGTCGGCGATGGCGGACGCTGCCGCGATCATCATCTCGTTGGTGATGTCACGGGCGCCGGCGTCGAGCAGCCCACGGAAGAATCCGGGGAAGGCCAGCACGTTGTTGATCTGGTTGGCGTAGTCGGACCGGCCGGTCGCCACGACGGCCGCGTGGTGGCTGGCCGCGACGGGGTCGACCTCGGGGTCGGGGTTGGCCATCGCGAAGACGATGGCCCCTGCCGCCATCGACGCGATGTCGTCCCCGTCGAGGAGATTCGGGGCGGAGACACCGATGAACACGTCCGCCCCACGCAGCACCTCCTTGAGGGTGCCGGTGGTGCGGGAAGGGTTGGTGTGGCGGGCGATCCACCCCCGGAACTCGTCGACGTGGTCCGCCTCGGGGTCCAGGGCGCCGCGGCGGTCGCAGCCGATGATGTCGGTGGCGCCCTGGGCGTCGAGCAGCCGGACGATGGCGTGGCCCGCCGCACCCACCCCGGAGACCACGATCCGCACGTCCTCCAGCTTCTTGCCCACGACGCGGAGGGCGTTGCGCAGGGCCGCGAGGGTCACGATGGCGGTGCCGTGCTGGTCGTCGTGGAAGACCGGGATGTCCAGCTCGTCGCGCAGCCGCGCCTCGATCTCGAAGCAGCGGGGGGCGGAGATGTCCTCGAGGTTCACGCCCCCGTAGACCGGGGCGATGGCCTTGACGATGCTGATGATCTGCTCGGTGTCCTGGGTGTCGAGGCACACCGGCCAGGCGTCGACGCCCGCGAACTGCTTGAACAGCGCGGCCTTGCCCTCCATCACCGGCAACGCGGCAGCCGGCCCGATGTTGCCGAGGCCGAGGACCGCCGAACCGTCGGTCACGACGGCGACGGTGTTGCGCTTGATGGTGAGGCGGCGGGCGTCCTCGGGGTTCGCGGCGATCGCGAGGCAGACGCGCGCCACGCCGGGGGTGTACGCCCGAGACAGGTCGTCGCGGTGTTTCAGCGGCACCTTGGGCACGACCTCGATCTTGCCGCCGAGGTGCAGCAGGAACGTGCGGTCGCTGACCTTGCGCACCGTCACGCCGGGGACAGCGGCGATCTGGGCGGTGATCTGCTCCGCATGGTCGGCGTCCGAGGCGTTGCAGGTCACGTCCACGACGAGCGTCTCGCCCCGCGACTCGACGACGTCGAGCGCCGTGAGCGCGCCACCCGCTGACGCGACGGCGGCCGCGATGACACCGGTGGTGTCGATCGCTGCCGGCGCGGCAGCCCGCACCGTGATGGAGTAGCCGGGACTGGGAGCGGTCATGGCGCTACCTCGCTTTTCCACAATGCGGATACCAACTTCTGTTCAACGGAACTGTAGGCCCGATCCGGTCCCGGCGACAACCCTCGTCCCATCCGATGCTTCACGCATCTCGTCGCAGGCGCAGTGAAGCCGGCGGGACGCCCGGACCTAGGCTGCCGCCATGGCTCCCGTGCGTCTGTCCGTCGTGATCGCCAGCACCCGACCGAACCGCATCGGTCCCAGCATCGCCGAGTGGGTCCTCGCCGCCGTGCCCCCGGAGTTCGACGTCACCGTGCACGACCTGCGCCAGCTGGCACTGCCGTTCCTCGACGAGCCGGGGCAGCCCGCCGACGGCAACTATGCGCACGAGCACACCCGCCGCTGGTCGGCGGCGATGCAGGCGACCGACGCGCTCGTCCTGGTCATGCCCGAGTACAACCGGGGCTACAACGCGGCGCTCAAGAACGCGATCGACTTCCTCTACGCCGAGTGGGAGGGCCTGCCCGTCGGGTGCGTCGGCTACGGCTGGCACGGGGCCGAGTACGCCAAGTCGGCCCTGCGGCAGACGCTCGAGCGGGTCAAGATGACGGTCGTCGACGGTCCGGGGCTCTCGTTCGGCAAGACCCTCACGCAGGAGGGCCAGGTGCTCGCGGGCGACGCCGAGAACCAAGGGCTCGCGGCGATGTTCGCCGAGCTGCGCGCCACCGCCCGCCCCTAGACTGGGGGCCTGGTGTGCCGGGAAGTCTGGTCGGCGGCGTCTGCGGACGTCTGACCCGACGTCGACCCCGAAAGGCCCCCGCGTGAGCCAGAGCCCCCTGCGCACCCGCCTCTTCGCGCGGACCAGCTGGCCCGAGGCGCAACACGTCGCGGCAGCCCTGCGCACCGAGACCGTCGGCGGTGCCTTGCTGCTCACCGCGGCTGTGGCAGCCCTCGTCTGGGCGAACTCACCCGGGCACGAGGCGTACGCGTCACTGCGCGACCTGCGGGTCGGGCCGGCCGCGCTGCACCTCGACCTCAGTCTCGGGCAGTGGGCGGCCGACGGCCTGCTCGCGCTGTTCTTCTTCGTGGCCGGGCTCGAGCTCAAGCGCGAGTTCCTCGTCGGCGAGCTCCGGACTCCCGCACGGGCCGCACTGCCCGTGGCCGCCGCCCTCTGCGGCGTGGCCCTGCCCGCCCTGCTGTATGCCGCGACCGTCACCACCCTGGGCGCCGACGGGGAGGCGTTGCGAGGCTGGGCGATCCCGACAGCCACCGACATCGCGTTCGCCCTCGCGGTGCTGGCCGTCATCGGTACCCACCTGCCGTCGGCCCTGCGGAGCTTCCTGCTGACCCTGGCCGTCGTGGACGACTTGGTGGCCATCACGATCATCGCGACCTTCTACACCCGGAGCCTCGACGTCGCGCTGTTGGGCCTGGCCCTGCTGCCCCTGGGTGCGTTCGCCTGGCTGGTGCAGCGCCGCATCGCCCACACCTGGCTCCTGCTGCCGCTGGCTGCCCTCACGTGGGGGCTCGTGCACGCCTCGGGAGTCCACGCGACGGTGGCGGGGGTGCTCCTCGGTCTCGTGGTCCCCGTCAGGGCCCGGGGACGCGTGTCCCGGGTGAGCACGCTGCACGCCGACACCGATGTGGCGCAACGGTTCGAGCACCGGCTGCGCCCGCTGTCGGCCGGGGTCGCGGTCCCGGTGTTCGCCTTCTTCGCCGCGGGGGTCCGCGTGGTGGGTGGCGGCTTCGGCGAGACCGTGCGGGACGAGGCGGCGGTCGCCGTCGTCCTCGGTCTGGTCCTCGGCAAGCTGGTCGGGGTGCTCGGAGGCACCTGGCTGTTCGCGCGCTTCACCCGGGCCGAGCTGGACGAGGACCTGGCCTGGTGGGACATCGTCGGCCTGTCGCTGCTGGCCGGCGTCGGCTTCACCGTGTCGCTGCTCGTGGGCGAGCTGGCGTTCGGCGCCGGCAGCGCGCGCGACGAGCACGTCAAGCTGGCGGTGCTGATGGGCTCGCTGCTGGCCGCGGTGCTGGCGGCCGTGGTCCTCCGCACACGCAACCGCGTCTACCGGCGCCTCGAGGCTCTCGAGAGCCGCGACGAGGGCGACGGCGTGCCCGACCCCGCACCACGCGGTTAGGGTGGGGAGCCGGTCTTGAGACACGAAAGCGAAGGTGAGCGGCCCATGGCCTCCAACCGCACGAGCACGCAGGGCACCGAACGCACCATCGGCCAGCTCGTCGCCGACGCCACCCACGACGTGTCGACCATCGTCCGCAACGAGATCGCGCTGGCGAAGGCCGAGATCACCAGCGACGTGAAGAAGGCCGGCACCGGGGCAGGCATGTTCGCCGCTGCGGGCTTCGTCGCCCTGCTCGGGCTGATCTTCCTGTTCCACACCATCGTCGCGGTGATCGACATCTGGCTGCCCGAGTGGGCCGGCTACCTCATCACCACGGGCCTGCTGTTCCTCGTGGCCGCCGTCCTCGCGCTGCTCGGGCGGGCGAGCATGAAGAAGATGCAGGGCAAGCCCGAGCGCACCATCAAGAACGCGCAGGACACGATCGAGACCCTCAAGTCCGGATCCTGACCTGCGCACCCACCGGGCCGACACCGCCGACCTCCCGCCATCCCGATGAGCGGTGACGCGTCGATGGCCCTCATCGAGGGTCCGTGGGAGCACCGCTTCGTCG
Source organism: Pedococcus sp. P2_E4 (assembly GCF_056403935.1). NCBI lineage: Bacteria > Bacillati > Actinomycetota > Actinomycetes > Micrococcales > Intrasporangiaceae > Pedococcus > Pedococcus sp. P2_E4. Next base: position 44,147 of record NZ_JBFUEO010000021.1, read on the forward strand.
CCGCCAACGGCGCCCGCTTCCACGTCGCCGAGATGGGCGAGGGCCCGGTCGTGCTGCTGCTGCACGGGTTCCCCCAGTTCTGGTGGGCCTGGCGGCACCAGCTCGAGGCGCTGGCCGAGGCGGGCTACCGCGCCTGCGCGCTCGACCTGCGCGGCTACGGCGCCTCCGACAAGCCGCCTCGTGGCTACGACACCCGCACCTCGGCCACCGACGTCGCCTCGGTTCTGCGCTCGCTGGGCAGCTCACGCGCCGCGATCGTCGGACACGGCTGGGGCGGCTGGATCGCCTGGAGCATGCCGACCCTGCAGCCCACCGTAACCCGTGCCATCGCCTCGCTGTCGATGCCGCACCCGCTGGCCTTCCGCAAGGCGTCGTTCTCGGACCCCCGTCAGCTCAAGGCCAACGCCTACCTCGGCGGGCTGCAACGACCGTTCGTGCCCGAGCGGCAGATGACGGTGCACGGAGGCTACGTCCAGCGCCTGCTGCGCGAGTGGGCGTCGCCCGAAGGCATCTGGCCCTCCCCGGAGGAGGCGAGCCTGTATGCCGACGCGATGGCCCTGCCGTTCGTCGCCCACAGCGCGGCCGAGTACTACCGGTGGGTGGTCCGCAGCCAGGTCCGCCCCGACGGGTGGCGGTTCGCCCAGCGCATGCGGTCCCCGATCACCGTCCCGGTGCTCCAGCTGCACGGTGAGCACGACGGCGCGGTGCTACCGAGCACGGCAGCCGGCTCGGCGGCATACGTCTCCGGGCGGTTCGAGCGGCACCTGGTGCCACGGGCGGGGCACTTCCTGCCCGAGGAGGCGCCGGACGTCGTCACCCGGCACCTCGTGGACTGGCTCGCCACGCTGCCCTGACCGTCGCGGACGTCAGCCGGCGACGCAGGGACCGGTGTCGACCGGCGAGCTCGCCGACGTGGCCGCGTCGAGAACGGGACGGGCCTCGTCGAGCGTGAGCGCGTAGCCCGTCCTCGTGTCGTCGAGCGACTTGGCGAAGATGACGCCGACGACGCGGCCCTCGGGGCTCAGCAGCGGACCCCCGGAGTTGCCGGGCTGCACCTGTGCGAACAGGGAGTAGACCTCACGGCTGGTGCCCGGCTGGCCGTAGATGTCCGAGCCCTTGGCCTGGACGACCTCGCGCACGCGGGCGGGGTCGAGTCGGTAGGGCCCGTCGAGGGGGAAGCCGGCCACCACGCCGCTGTCGCCGCGCTTGAGCTCAGGCCCCTGACGCAGGGCCTCGGCCGGCAGCCCCGGGACGTCGAGGACGGCCAGGTCGCGCCGGGGGTCGAAGATGACGACCCGGCCCGTGTAGGAGCGGCCGGTGCCGTGGATGCGCACGGTGGCGGACCTGAGGCCCGCCACGACGTGGGCGTTGGTGACGACCTTGTCGGGGGCGACGACCCAGCCGCTGCCCTCCTGGCCACGGTTGCAGGACTCGGCGACGCCGGTGATCTTGATGACGGAGCCCGCGGCCCGGAGCACCCCGGGGCCCTGTCCGACGCTCTGGTCCGGCGGCGCCACCGGGGCGATCCGCTCGGCCTCGAGGCCTTCGAACACGCGAGGGAAGCCCTCACGGTCGAGCACCTCACGGAAGCCCGCGAACAGCTTGGACGTCTCGGGCGGGACGACGGTGTCGATGGTGCGCAGGACCCGGGACTCACCGATGGCCTTGGCGATCGGGGCGGGGGCACCGCCGCGCAGGGCCCCGGCGATGAACCACACGAGCACCGACGCGGAGATGACGACGGCGATCGCGCCGAGCACGGAGTCGAACGCCTGGGCCGGCTTGATCCGCAGCTGCGAGCGCAACCTGCCACCGAGCGTCACGGCGATGGCCTGACCCACCGAGGCCAGGATGAACACGCCCGCGATCAACACGACCGACCGCAGCAGCGGCGACGACTCGAACTCGGTCCACTGGTGGATCGCCTGCGGCAGCAACCACATCGCGATGGCGCCACCGGTGAGGAACCCTGCGAGCGACAGGGCGCTGACGACGAGCCCCTGGCGGTAGCCGGTCACGCCATAGCTGAGCAGCAGCAGCAACAGCAGGTAGTCGAGGACGGTGAGTCCGAGGAACATCAGGCTCGGCCTTCCGTCGCAGTCCGGGTCAGGGCGTCTCGTCGACCGGGCTGGTAGCGCTCGGGCAACGGACGTTCGACTCCACGGTCCCACGGGATGGTCATCCCGCCGAAATCGAGCACCGCCGACAGCAGGGAGGCGGTGAAGCCCCACACGAAGAGGCCGTCGACCTCGAACCCCGGGCCGCGGTAGCCGCTGGGGTGCGTCACCGTGAAACGCCCGGCCGGGTCGAGCAGGTGGGCCACGGGCGCCCGGACGGCCCGGTGCACCTCGCGCGGGTCGATGTCGTCGACGGTGCCGGGTTCGCGCCACCAGCCGAGGACCGGCGTCACGACGAACTTGCGGGGGCTGAGGTAGATCTCGGGCAGCTGGGCCACGACGTCGACGGACGCCGGGTCGATGCCCACCTCCTCCTGCGCCTCACGCAACGCCGCCGCCGCGTCGGAGTCGTCGAAGGGCTCGCGCTTGCCACCCGGGAAGGAGATGTCGCCCGGCTGCGAACGCAGCGAGTGCGCGCGCTCGGTCAGGACGACGTCCTCGCCGCCGCCCTCGTGCGGACCGACGAGGATCAGCACGCTCGAGCGCTGGCCGCCCTCGGGGGGCGGCGCGAACTGGGCGAAGTAGCCCTCGTCGGTCGCCTCGATCTCCGCGCGGGCGCGGTCGAGCCAGGCGGGACGAGCCACGGGTGAGGTCACAGCGGTCCGGGCCCCACGGCATACGGCCAGGGTGCGTCGGCCGCGCTGGGAGCGAGCTCGAACTTGAGCAGCTTCGCGGCCTTGGCCGGGTCGGTCTCGCCGATGCCGTATGACGGGCAGAGCCGCGCGACGGGGCACGCGCCGCAGGCGGGCTTCTTGGCGTGGCAGGTGCGCCGGCCGTGGAAGATGAGGACGTGGCTGAGCATGGTCCAGTCCTTGCGGGGGATCAGCGTGCCGACGACCTGCTCGACCTTGACCGGGTCCTCCTCGGCGGTCCAGCCGAACCGTCGCACGAGCCGGCCGAAGTGCGTGTCGACCGTGATGCCGGGGATGTCGAAGGCGTTGCCGAGGACGACGTTGGCCGTCTTGCGGCCCACGCCCGGCAGGGTCACCAGGTCCTTCATGCGCGGGGGCACCTCGCCGCCGTAGCGCTCGACCAGGGCGGCGCCGAGGTTGATCACCGAGCTGGTCTTGGCGCGGAAGAAGCCGGTGGGCTTGAGGACGGCCTCCATCTCCTCGCGGTCGGCGCCGGCGAGGGCCGCAGCGTCCGGCCAGCGCGCGAACAGCTCGGGGGTGACCTTGTTGACCATCACGTCGGTGGTCTGGGCTGACAGCACCGTCGCGACGAGCAGCTGCAGCGGGCTCTGGAAGTCGAGCTCGGCGTGGGCGTAGGGGTAGCGCTCGTGGAGCAGGCGGTACATGCGGCGCGCCCGTCGGGTGAGCGCGACCGGGGACTCCTCACGGATGGCTGCCGACACCGAACCAGACTACGGGGCGCCCGTGACATCGCACGTGGCACACTGTCGCCCGTGGATCACGACGTGGTGAAGAAGGCCCCGCTGTTCGCTGCCCTCGACGACGAGGCCTCCGCGACGCTGTTGGCCACGATGACCCAGACGCGGCTCGAGCGTGGCGACGTGCTGTTCCACGAGGGCGACCAGGGCGACCGGCTGTACGTCATCCGTGAGGGCAAGGTGAAGCTCGGGCGCCGCAGCAGCGACGGCCGCGAGAACCTCGTCGCCATCCTCGGACCGGGCGAGATGTTCGGCGAGCTGAGCCTCTTCGACCCGGGTCCGCGCACCATGACCGCCACGGCGGTCGCCGAGACCCAGCTGCTCGGCGTCGGCAACGACGACCTGAACTCCCTGCTCGAGGGCCGGCCCGGCGTCGCGAAGGTCCTGCTGTCGGCCCTCGCCCAGCGCCTGCGCCGCACCAACGAGAACCTCGCCGACCTCGTCTTCACGGACGTCCCCGGCCGCGTCGCCAAGGCCCTGCTCGACCTGTCGGCACGGTTCGGGCGCCCGGTCGAGGAGGGCGTGATGGTCGCCCACGACCTCACCCAGGAGGAGCTGGCCCAGCTCGTCGGCGCCTCGCGCGAGACGGTCAACAAGGCGCTAGCCGACTTCGCCACCCGTGGCTGGCTGCGCCTCGAGGCCCGCGCGGTGCTGCTGCTGGACGTCGAGCGCCTCAAGCGCCGCGCGCGCTGAGGTAGTCGAGCTGGGCCGCCACGCTCTGGGCGGCTGCTGGCCACACCTCGCGCGGCACGTCGGCATACACCCGCTCGACGACCGCCTGCACCACGTCAGGCGCCTCTGACGCCCCGTCCGCCAGGGCCTGCCGCACCTGCTCGAGCCGTTCGGCGCGGTGCAGGCGGTAGAACGCGACCATCGCGGCCGCGTCCGGCACCACGGGCCCATGGCCGGGCAGGATCGAGGACACCGTCCCACCGCCCGTGAGCGCGGCGATGCGCTCCAACGAGTCGAGGTATGCCGCGAGCTCGCCATCGGGGTGCGCCACCACCGTGGTGCCGCGGCCGAGGATCGTGTCTCCCGTGAGCAGGGCGTGGTCGGCGGGCAGGGCGAACGACAGCGAGTCGCTGGTGTGGCCGGGGGTGGCGACCACTCGCAGCTCGAGCCCGCCGACGCGCACCTCGTCGCCGTCGCCCAGGTCGTCGTGCCCGCGCCCGACGGCCCGGGTCGGGGCGCCGGTGAGCTCCGCGAACCGCTCGGCTCCCTCGGCGTGGTCGGCGTGGCCGTGCGTGAGGATCGTCTGGGCGACCCGCGCTCCACGCTGGGCGACAGCTGCGACGACGGCCCGCAGGTGGCCCTCGTCGAGCGGCCCGGGGTCGATCACGACGGCCTCGGTGGAGCCGGGCTCGAGCAGGACCCAGGTGTTGGTGCCGTCCAGCGTTATCGGACTGGGGTTCGGGCACAGGACGCACAGGGCGCGGGCGCTGGCCTGACCACCGTGCCAGTCGCCGAAGGCGGCGGACGGGGTGGGAGGGACGGCGGGGGTCATGGCGTCAGCGTGTCACCGGGGCAGCTCGGCCCGCATGACCAGGCCGTCCTCGGTGCGCACGAGCCGAGGCTGCACCGGCGACACCGGCGGCTGCTCGGCGATGAACGCGCGGGCGGACGACGCGGCGGCGACCTCCTCGACGCAGACGACCGTGGGCGGCAGCATCAGCGCAGTGCCGTCGGCCCACGCCTGCAGCAGCGCGTCCGGCCGCATCCAGTCAGCCAGGTCGGCCTCGGTGGTCTGGTCGTCAGCGCGCTGGCCCTCGGGCACCGCGGCGCAGAAGAACCTCGTGTCGTAGCGGCGGACCTCGAACTCCGGGGTGATCCAGTGGGCGCGGTAGCCGAGGAGGTCCGACCGGAGCAGCAGGCCGTGCTCCTGGAGCACCTCGGACAGCGAGACCTCCCGCGCCAGCAGCCGCCGTCGCTGCTCGCGCCAGTGCTCGCCGCTCACGTCGTCGATCACCGAGTCGGGCGTGGCCCCCGCCAGCAGGACCCCACTCTCCTCGAACACCTCGCGGACGGCGGCAGCGACGAGCTCGCGGGCCGTGGACTGGTCGACCTCGAGCCGCAGGGCCCACTCGTCGGGGGTCGGCCCGGCCCAGGGCAGGTCACCGTCGGCGTCCCGCGGGTCGACGCCACCGCCGGGGAACACCATCATCGACGGGGCGAACTCCATCGTCGACACGCGGCGCAGCATGAACACCTCGACGGCGGACGACCCGTCGCGGACGAACATGACCGTGGCCGCGAGCCGCGGCTCGGGCGCCGGCGACCGGCCGGGGTCGGCGAGCCAGCCGTCAGCGCGGTCGCGCAGCTGCGGCGAGTCCGCCACGGGGAAGTCGCGGATCACGCCGGGGACCTCCCGGTGGCGGCTGACGGCTGGCTCGGCGACAGGGTCACTCGTCGGCGAGCGCCACGACGATCTCGACCTCGACCGGGGCGTCGAGCGGCAGGACCGCGACCCCGACGGCAGACCGGGCGTGGATGCCGGCGTCGCCGAAGGCCTTGCCGAGCAGCTCGCTCGCACCGTTGATGACGCCCGGCTGCCCGGTGAAGGACGGGTCGGAGGCCACGAAGCCGACGACCTTGACGACCTGGGTCACCTTGTCGAGGTCACCGATGAGGCCCTTGACCGCGGCGATGGCGTTGAGGGCGCAGAGCTCGGCGAGCTTCTTGGCGTCCTCGGCCGGCACCAGCCCGTGGCCGTCGCCGACCTTGCCGGTCTGGACGAGCGCACCGGACTGCATCGGCAGCTGGCCCGAGGTGTAGATCCGGCGACCGTCCTGCACGGCGGGCACGTAGGCCGCCACGGGCGGGGTGACCTCGGGGACGGTGAGGCCGAGCTCGGCGAGGCGGTCTTCGACTGCGGACATCAGGCCTTCTCTCGTTTCAGGTAGGCGACCAGGCCGTTGCCGTCGGGGCCGGTCAGGACTTGCACGAGCTCCCAGCCGTCCTCACCCCACTGGTCGAGGATCTGCTTGGTGGCGTGGACGATGAGCGGCACCGTCGCGTACTCGAACTTGCGCATGCCGGCAGCCTATCGACCGCTGGCAGGATGACCACATGGCCCGTGACCCGATCCAGGTGCTCGACGAGCGGGCTCCGGCCCCGACGCGCACGACCCCGTACGGCGAGGACCCCGACCAGGTGTACGACGTCCGGCTCCCGGACCGGGTGACCCGTGAGCTCGCGGTGGTCATCGTCCACGGGGGCTTCTGGCGCCGCGACTACGACCGCGGCCACGCCTCACGCCAGGCACACGCCTTCGCGGACGCCGGTTTCGCCACCGCCGCGGTCGAGTACCGGCGTCCCGGCATGCCCGGCGGCGGCTGGCCCGGGACCGCCGAGGACATCCATGACGCCGTCACCGCGATCCGCCGCGACCCGGCGTTCGCGCTCCCCCTCGTCCTCGTCGGCCACTCTGCCGGCGGTCAGCTCGTGGGCTGGGCCGCGGCCCAGCCATGGGCCCATGGCCTGCGAGGTGCCGTCAGCCTCGCCGGGGTCCTGGATCTCACCCACGGTGCGGCGGCAGGGGTCGGCGGCACCGCCATCCGCGACTTCCTGGGCGGCACGCCCGAGCAGGTCCCCGAGGCGTACGCCGCGGCCGACCCCGCGCGGCTGCCACCCGGCATACCGGTGCTCCTCGTGCACGCCCGCGGCGACGAGGACGTGCCCTTCGACCAGAGCGAGCGGTATGCCGCGGCTCACCACGGTCCGAACGTGCGCCTGCGCGCGGTGGTCGAGGGCGGTCACTACGGCCTCATCGACCCCGAGCACCCGGCCTTCGCCGAGGTCCTCGCTGCGGTGGACCTGCTCGCCTCCTAGGCTGGCCGCATGTCCGAGTCACCGCCCGACCTGTCGCACGTGCGCCTGCACGTCGTGACCGGCAAGGGCGGCACCGGCAAGACCACCGTCGCGGCTGCGCTCGCGCTGGCGCTGACCCGTCAGGGCAAGCGGGTCCTGCTCGCCGAGGTCGAGGGACGCCAAGGGATCTCGCAGACGTTCGACGTGCCGCCGCTCGGTCACGCCGAGACGCGCATCGTGCACGACCGCACGGGTGGCGAGCTGTGGGCCATCTCGGTCGACGCGAAGGAGTCGCTGCGCGAGTACCTCCAGAAGTTCTACAAGGTCGGCAAGGCCATGACGGTCCTCGACCGGTTCGGCGCGGTCGACTTCGCGACGACGATCGCCCCCGGTGTCCGCGACGTCCTGCTCATCGGCAAGGTCTACGAGGCGGCCGGGCGGCGCACCGGCAAGGCCGGCCTGCCCGCCTACGACGCCGTGGTCCTCGATGCGCCACCCACGGGCCGGGTGGTGCGCTTCCTCAACGTCAACGCCGAGGTGGCCGACGTGGCCAAGGTCGGGCCGATCCGCAGCCAGGCCGACTCGATCACGCGCATGCTGCGCAGCCGCACCACGGCCGTGCACGTGGTCACGCTGCTCGAGGAGATGCCCGTCCAGGAGACCCTCGACGCCGTGGCCGACCTGCGGGCCACCTCGCTGCCGGTGGGCGCGGTCGTCGTCAACCAGGTCCGCGAGCCGATGCTCGACGCGGCGGCGGTCAAGGCGCTCCGGGCCCGGGCGACGGTCAAGCTCCGCCAGGGCGTGTCGGCCGACCTGGCGGCGGCCGGGGTCACCGTGACCGACACCGTCGTCAAGGGGCTGGTCGCCGACGGGCGCGAGCACGCCGACCGGATCGCCCTGGAGCGCGAGCAGGATGCCGTCCTCGAGCAGGAGGGGCGGCGGATGGTGCGCCTGCCCTACCTGCCCGACGGGACCGAGTCCGGGGGCATCACGGTGCTCTCCCAGGCAGTTGCCGACCAGGGGATGGTCTGATGGCCGGCACGGCGAACCGGCCCGCCCCCGCGCTCGACCTGGCGTCGCTGCTCACCGACGACGCCACCCGGATCGTCGTCTGCTGCGGCGCCGGTGGCGTCGGCAAGACCACGACAGCCGCGGCGCTGGGCGTCTGGGCGGCCGAGCAGGGTCGCCGCGTGGTCGTCCTGACCATCGACCCCGCCCGCCGGCTGGCCCAGTCGCTCGGCCTCACCGAGCTCGACAACACCCCGCGTCCCGTCGCAGGGATCGACACCACGGCGGGGGGCTCGCTCGACGCCATGATGCTCGACATGAAGCGGACGTTCGACGAGGTGGTCGAGCAGCACGCGGCTCCCGACAAGGCGGCCCAGATCCTCGCGAACCCCTTCTACCAGGCCGTGTCGAGCTCGTTCGCCGGCACGCAGGAGTACATGGCGATGGAGAAGCTCGGCCAGCTGCGGGCCGAGGCCGACCGCGACGACCGCTGGGACCTCGTCGTGGTCGACACCCCGCCCTCGCGCTCGGCGCTGGACTTCCTCGACGCACCCAAGCGGCTCGGGTCGTTCCTCGACGGCCGGTTCATCCGGCTGCTGGCCGCCCCCGCCAAGGCCGGCGGCCGGGCCAGCCTCAAGGTCTTCAGCGTCGGGGTCAACGTCGTCACCGGGACGCTCACCAAGGTGCTCGGCGGTGAGGTGCTTCGCGACGTGCAGACCTTCGTGGCCGCCCTCGACACGATGTTCGGTGGGTTCCGCGAGCGGGCCGACCAGACCTACGCCCTGCTCAAGGACGCCGAGACCGCGTTCGTCGTCGTCGCTGCGCCCGAGCGGGACGCCCTGCGTGAGGCGTCCTTCTTCGCCGGTCGCCTCGACGAGGAGGACATGCCGCTGGCCGGCCTGGTCGTCAACCGCATCCAGCGCGTCGCCGCGCCGTCACTCAGCGCGCCCAGGGCGGTGGCCGCAGCCGAGGCGCTCGCCGACGGCGCGTCGACCTCGCCCACCGCCTCCACCTCCCAGGGCCTGCTGCGGCTGCACGCCACCCTCGCGGACACCGCCGCGCGGCAGGAGTCCCTGGTGCGCCGGTTCACGGCCGGCCACCCCGGCATACCGCTGGTGGAGGTGCCGGCGGCCGCGGAGGACATCCACGACCTCGCCGGGCTCCGCTCGGTCGGTGCCGCGCTCGCGGGCGGCTGAACCCCGGAGCACCACAAAGCCCTTGGCCCGAGTGGTCTCGGGCCAAGGGCCGGGGGGTGGGGGTGGTGCTCGGGGGTATGCGGTGTGGTGCTGCTGCGGGGGCGGGTCAGGCGGTCTCGGCGCCCTGGCCGCCACGGGCGTGGGCGAACAAGGCTGCCCAGCTGGGGATGTTCGGGCGGCGCTTGAGCAGCGCACGGCGCTCGCGCTCGGTCATGCCACCCCAGACACCGAACTCGGTGCGGTTGTCGAGGGCGTCGGCGAGGCACTCCGCGATGACGGGGCAGCGCTGGCAGACGACCTTGGCGGTCTGCTGGGCGGCGCCCTGGACGAACAGCGCGTCCGGGTCGGCCTTGGCACACGAGCCCAACGGCGCCCAGTCCTCAACCCAGGTGGCCGGAGTCCCCACACCGGTGGGACGAGCTGGCGCGATGGTCATGGTGCCTCCAGTGACTGCTGATTCAGACGCTCAACCCCGCGTCTTATGTCCGTATCGACGTGTGGAAACGATAGGAAACCGAGGCACCAGCGCACATGGCCCATTCGTGTAGTTCTGGCGTGTCCAAAGGGACTAGTCACGGTGAGCCATCCCTGACTAGCCCGTTTCCCGGACCCCCTCCGATGACCCGGGTGAGCACGCCGAGCGCGACAATCCGGGCATCACACCTTCGGCAGTTACCCTGTGGGCATGCATGGACGCGTCAGTAACGTCGGGAACGTCGTCAGCCTGCTCGGGGCCTTCGTCGCCACAGCGATGGTCATCGGCCTGCTGGCGGCCGGCCTGCTGATCCCCGCAGTGGGTGCCACGGGCACCGCGGCCAACTCCGGGGTCCAGGCCTTCGACAACCTGCCGAGCGAGTTCACGAGCACACCGCTGTCGCAGCAGTCGAGGATCCTCGACGCAGAGGGCAACGTCATCGCGACCCCCCAGGACGAGAACCGCATCATCGTCGACCTCAAGGACATCGCGCCGATCATGCAGAAGGCGCAGATCGCGATCGAGGACAGCCGGTTCTACGAGCACGGCGGCGTCGACCCGCGAGGCATCAGCCGGGCGCTCATCTCCAACCTCAAGGGCAACGACACCCAGGGCGCGTCCACGCTCACCCAGCAGTACGTCAAGCTCACCCTGCAGGAGACCGCGCTGCGCAACAACGACGAGGAGGCCGCCCGGGCCGCCGTCGAGGTCAGCCCGGCCCGCAAGCTGCGTGAGCTCAAGTACGCGGTCACCCTCGAGAAGGAGATGACCAAGGACCAGATCCTGCGTGGCTACCTCAACCTCGCCTACTACGGCGACCTCGCGTACGGCGTCGAGGCTGCCGCGCAGCACTACTTCAGCGTCTCGGCCAAGAAGCTCAACATCGGCCAGGCCGCCCTGCTCGCCGGGCTCGTCCAGAACCCGAGCAAGACCGACCCGATCCACAACCCGGAGCGCTCGCAGGCCAGGCGCGATGTCGTCCTCGACCGCATGCACTCGCTCGGCATCATCACCGACAAGGACCTCGCCGCCTGGAAGAAGGTCCCCGTCAAGAAGATGCTCAAGGTCAAGCAGCCGCTCAGCAACTGCGCCGCGTCCAACGAGCCATACTTCTGCAACTACGTGATGGCCTACCTCAAGGACACCGGCAACCACGGGCTCGACGCCCTCGGCAAGAGCGTCCCGGAGCGCGTCAAGAACATCACCCAGGGCGGGCTGACGATCCAGACGACCCTGAGCCCCAAGCTGCAGAAGCAGGCCCGCAAGGACCTCACCAAGCGGGTGCCCAGCAACAACAAGGCTCTCCCCAAGGACACCAGGAACGACAAGACCAAGGCCGGCATCTCGCGGATGGTCGGCGCGGCGGCCACGGTCATCGAGCCGAGCACCGGTCGCGTCGTCTCGATGGTCCAGAACTCGCAGTACCCCAGGAGCCAGAAGGACCAGACCGCCTACGGCTTCACCCAGGTCAACTGGAACGTCGACACCAGGTTCGGCGGCACCAACGGCTTCCAGTTCGGCTCGACGGCCAAGATGTTCGCCATCGTCCGGGCCCTCGAGACCGGGACCCCGGTCGAGGGCACCGTGCCGTCGAAGTTCGCCAGCACCAAGCGGGCCGCGACCTACAGCCTCGAGGAGCAGGGGCCCAGCTGCCGAGGGTCGGCCCCGTGGGAGGTCCGCAACGACTTCCCCATCGGTGGCAAGCCGATCCCCTTCCGCAAGGCGACGGCCCAGTCGATCAACACGGCGTTCGCGTCGCTGACCTTCAAGGTCGGCACCAAGAACGTCTGGAACACCATGAACAAGATGAAGGTCCACGGCGGCGACGGCAAGAAGCTCCCCTGCCTGCCGAGTGCGGTGCTGGGTACCGGTGACGTCACCCCCATGACGCTGGCCAGCTCGTACGCGGTCCTCGCCAACAACGGCAAGTACTGCGCCCCCAACCCGATCCTGTCGATCACCAACGACAAGAACAAGCCGGTCAAGCTGCGACCGGCCGCCTGCGAGCAGGTCATCGACGCCGACGTCGCCAAGGGCGCCACCGAGCTGCTCACAGGCGTCCTCAAGCCCGGCGGCACCGGCAGCCGGGCGGTGCTCGGCCGCCCCTCCGCGGGCAAGACCGGCACCACCGACAACCACGTCGAGTCGTGGTTCGTCGGCTACACCCCCCAGCGCGCCAGCGCGGTGTGGGTCGGCAGCCCGTGGAGCCAGAAGGGCATGAACGGCATCACGCTCGCGGGCACCTGGTACAAGGGCGTGTTCGGTGGTGACATCGCAGCGCCCATCTGGAAGGACATCATGACCAAGGCCTCCGAGGGGATGGCCGTGCGCAACTTCTCGAGCGCCAGCGACAAGGTGACCAACGGTGACCGCGTGGCCGTGCCGTCCGTAGCCGGCCTGACCGTCGAGCAGGCCACCGCCGTCCTCAAGGGCGCCGGATTCTCGGCCCAGGTGGCGGGCTCGACCAACAGCGGGATCGGCCGGGGCCGGGTGGTCTACACCGACCCCTCGGGCACGGCCAACCGGGGCAGCACGATCGGGCTGTACCTGTCGACCGGTGTGGCTGCCTCCAGGCCCAGGGAGACCAAACCCACACCCAACCCGACGCCCACCGTCCCGAAGCCGACCAAGACCAAGGGCAGGGGCTAGCCCCACCGACGAAGGGCCCTCGCCACCGCGGTGAGGGCCCTTCGTCGTGGGGGTATGCCGGGTCGCCTGGATGCCAGCGGGTCGCCGGGTCCGCGGGGGCGGGGAGCCGGCTCCGCGGCATACCTCAGCTGGTGCCCAGGGCGGCCCTGACCGCGGCGGCCACGCGCCCACCGTCCGCGCGACCGGCGACGACGGGCTGGGCGGCCTTCATGACCTGGCCCATCGCGGCCATGCCGCTCGCGCCGGTCTGCTCCACCGCCGCCTTCACGATCGAGGCGAGCTCGTCGTCGGACAGCTGGGCGGGCAGGTACGCCTCGAGGACGACCAGCTCGGCCTCCTCCTTGGCGGCGAGCTCCGGGCGGCCCGCGTCGGTGAAGGCGGCGGAGGCCTCCTTGCGCTTCTTGGCCTCCTTGGCGAGCACCTTGAGCACGTCGTCGTCGGTGAGCTCACGCGCCTCCTTGCCCGCGACCTCCTCGGTGGTGATGGCGGCCAGGGCCATGCGCAGCGTGCCGGAGCGGACGGCGTCGCGTTCGCGGATCGCGGTCGTGAGGTCGCTCTGGACGGTGGCCTTGAGGCTCTGCTCGGTCATGGCGACATCCTCTCAGGGGGACGCAACCAGGATTCCGGCGCGGCACGGGTTCGCGGCGTTTGCGAGGATGGCGGCGATGAACGCACTCGTGAGCTCCCTCGGTGGTGTCGTGGCGCTCGGCGCTGCCGGCGTCGCGTATGCCGGACTGGTCGAACGCAACGCCTTCGCGCTGCGCGAGTTCACGGTCCCGCTCCTGCCAGCGGGGTCGGCGCCGGTCCGGGTCCTGCAGATTTCCGACCTGCACCTCATGCCCGCCCAGGCCCGCAAGATCGAGTGGGTGCGCCGGCTGGCGCGGCTGGCGCCCGACCTCGTCGTGAACACGGGCGACAACCTGGCCTCGACGGACTCCGTGCCCGGGGCGCTGCGTGCCATGGAGCGGCTCTTCGCCTTTCCCGGGGTGTTCGTGATGGGCTCCAACGACTACTACGGGCCGACGCCCAAGAACCCCGCCCGCTACCTCACCCGGCGCCATGCCCAGGCCCCACCCGGTCGTCACCGGCTCCCCACCGAGGACCTGCGCCGCGGGATGCTCGCCGGCGGCTGGACCGACCTCGACAACGTGCGCACGGTGCTGCCCGTCGCCGGCCGCCCGGTGGAGGTGGTGGGCACCGGGGACGCGCACATCGGGAAGGACAGGTACGCCTCGGTCGCGGGTGCCGCGTCCGCGGCAGCCGACCTGACGATCGGGGTGACGCACGCGCCATACCAGCGCGTGCTCGACCCGATGGCAGCGGACGGTGCCCGGCTGATCATCGCCGGGCACACCCACGGGGGCCAGCTGGCCGTGCCCCTGTATGGCGCACTGGTCACCAACTGCGACCTGCCCACCGACCGCGCGAAGGGCCTGTCCCGCTGGTGGCCGGGTGCCGGCGCCGCGTATGCCGGCCAGCTCGGGTGGCACCAGCGACTGAACCGCTGGGGCGAGGTCCACCTGCGCGGGGGCTCCTCCGCGCCGTACGAACCGCCTGCCGACGCTGCCTGGCTGCACGTCTCGGCCGGGCTGGGCACGTCGCCGTACGCGCCGGTGCGGTTCGCCTGCCGCCCCGAGGCCACCCTGCTCACCCTCGTTGCGGCCCCGGGCTCTTCCTGACCCCTGCTAGCAGGGGTCAGGTGAATCCAGACAGCGTGCAACCTGTCCGGATTTCGGTAAGCCCTGCTAGCAGAGGGTGGGCGAGAGACCGGATTGGGAGCGGTGGCGGCGGGTGGGCTATCCTTCACTGTCGCTGCTCCTCGGAGGTCCGTGGGGTGGCGATTGCCACGGGGTGTGGCGCAGCTTGGTAGCGCGCTTCGTTCGGGACGAAGAGGTCGCAGGTTCAAATCCTGTCACCCCGACCACACGAAAGGCCGGACGGCGTCAGCCGCTCCGGCCTTCGTCACAGCCTCGATCAAGCGGACTGCAGGTTCTGCATCCTCTGCTCCAGGTCGTGCATGACGATGGCAGCCAGGTCCTCCAGGGTCGCCAGGGCTTCTGCCGAAAGCGTCCGTGGGGCACGGTCGATGATGCACAGCGTGCCCAAGTTGTAGCCGTCGCGGGTGCGCAGCGGAATCCCTGCATAGAACTGCAGCCCGAGCTCGCCCGCCACCAACGGGTTGGACAGGGCCCGCGGGTCCAGCCGGGCATCCTCGATGATCCAGGGGTCGCGCTGGCGAACTGCCGAGGCGCACAGGCCGGGCTCTCGGTCGATCTGGTCGATGTCAAGGCCGTAGTGGGACTTGAACCAGATGCGGTCCTCATCGACGACACTCACGATGGCGATCGGCACGGAGAAGAGTCGGGCGGCCAGCGTGGTGATGCGGTCGAAAGCGCCATCCTCGGGCGTATCGAGGATCTGGTAGCGGCGGACGGCCTCCATCCTGGCCACCTCATCGGTGAGGGACGCCGACGAGGTGCCCGCCAGCCGGCCATTCTCTGCAATGGCGATCTCACCGAGGGCCAACGCCGCCTCGCGAGCCGATGGCCGCGCCGCCGGGTCGGTTGCCGTCATGGCCCGCAGCAGCCACGTCCACTGAGGGTCCAGGTCATCCGGGATGTCGGGACGCTGGAGCAGCCGCGCGAGGGCACTGGGCAGCGGATCCCCGGGGAAGGCACGCACACCGGTCAGGCACTCGAGCAACACCAAGCCGAGAGAGTAGATGTCACTGGGCGGTCCCAGCGGTTCGCCCTTGGCCTGCTCCGGGCTGACATAGGCCGCGGTCCCGACGAACGCGCCGTTGGCGTCGGTCCTGGGGGATTCCATCAGCACGGCGATGCCGAAGTCCGTGAGCTTGGCACGCACCCGGGTGGCGGTGTTGCCGTAGTCGAACAGCATGATGTTGGCCGGCTTGACGTCCCGGTGGACGACACCGTGGTGGTGCACGTAGGTGAGGGCTTTTGCCATGTCATGCCCCAGCTGTGCGACATCAACGGGGGGCAGGGCCGCCTCGGCCAACCTGCCTCGCAGATCGGGCCCGTCAATGAGCTCCATCACGAGGTAGATGCGGGGACGCTGCGGGTCCGACAGGTCCGAGCCCGCGTCGAAGAGCGTGACGAGGCAGTGGTGGTTGAGGCGAGCGAGGAGCTTGACCTCGTCCTCGTCCCTGCGCAGCTCCTCCGGGTCCAACACCTGGGGCTCGATGACCTTGACGGCGACCTCGCGGCCGAGGAACTCGTCCCTGGCCCGAAAGACGGTCCCCACGGAGCCGCGACCGATCTCGTCCACGAGGCGGTACCGCCCCCCGAGCAGGGCACCGGTGGATCGGTGGACGAACGCTTCAGACACGTGCTTCTGCCCTCTCTCAAAATTAGGGCAACGGTACGCCCTCCGCGCCCGAGGTGTCGCCTTGGCCCCCATGGTGAGCCGCAACCCCGCCACCCTGCTGGCGGGGCCCTGACCAGCAGAAACGTCAGGAGTTGAGCGCGGTCGCGACCGGGAGCGCGATCAGGCTGAACCGCCCGACGCGGCCCACGACGACCGCGGTCGTGAACACCGGGAGGGATGCCTTCGAGGCCCCTGCGACGACGGCCACGCCGAGCAGCGGCGGGATGCCCACGAGCGCGCTCGCGAAGAAGACCAGCGGGCCGATGACGGGCCGTTCGATGCTCGCCACCATGACGTCGACCATCGACCGCCAGGCCCGCCGCCAGCGTCCCGGCTCGACGCTGACCGCGTCGCGGTCGACCGTGTCGACGGCAGCCGGCGTGCGCCGGTGGGTCCAGCGAGAGGTCCAGCGGCCTCCGCGGCGGACCCCCACGAAGATCAGCACCTTCCCCAGCGTCTGGCCCAGCGCCAGCACGACCACGAGGACGAACCAGCCCTGGCTCTCCTTCGCGGCAGCACCCACCGCCGCCGCCTCCGCGTTCACGAAGGGCAGGAACGCTGAGACGAGCCCCAGACCGAAGAAGCTCAGGCACGACGTCACCGCGCCCCCACCGACCGCGGTCACGCGACCGGCTGCTGCCGCAACGGCAGCACGGTCGTGACGAGATACCGGACACTCCAGACCTTCACGACCAGAACCGCCAGGGCGCACCCGGTGGCCGCGAGCGGCATACCGGTCACGCTCAACAGGACCACGACGCTGGTGTTGAGGGCCTTCGCCGCGGGCGACCAGTTCCACCGATGGAGCGTCCGGTCGACCTGATGGAAGTCGTTGGGGCTCTTGATCGGGAAGTACAGGAAGGTCAGCGACAGCATGGTGTCGACCACGCAGAACTGGACGAGGAACACGGCCATCGGCAGGAGCACCTGCGGAGACGTCATGATGAACGCCGCTCCGCAGAGCGTGGTGCACGTGCGGTCGCTGGCGATGTCGAGGACGGCGCCGATCCGGGTCTCCTGACCGAGTGTCCTCGCCACCGCGCCGTCGAGCATGTCGCCCACCCAGTAGACGAGGTACGCCGCGATGAGCAGACGCAACGACCCCTGGCCGAGGGACAGCAGTGCGAGCACGGCAGCCGCGACGGTCCGCGCCAGCGTCACGCCGTTGGCGACCGTGTCGATGCGCTCGTCCCGATGGGCCGGAGTCCCCACAGCCCCCTCGTGGCGCCTGCTCCCCAGCAAAACATCCCCCGCCCGGCTCGTCGGTGCACGTGGCCACTGGGAGGTCGCGAGTGGCAGCCCACCTGCCCCCAGTGCGGGCACGCCAGCCCCTCAGTGCACGACGAGAGCCCAGAGGTAGAGAGCGGCCAAGGACCCCTGTATGACGCCGCGGCGCGCCGTCCGCGCGGCGCGCCGTCAGCGCGGGCGGGTCGTCAGCGCGGGCGGGTCGTCAGCGCGGGCGGGTTGTCAGCGCGGGCGGGTTGTCAGCGCAGGTGCGGGTCGGCGACTGGCTCGTCGGTGCTGATGAGCGAGGGTGGGCCCACGGCGGGGCCGCCCTCCTCGGGGGAGGGGGCAGCGGCCGAGGCGCGGGCGTCGGCGAGCACGTCGGCCGGGACGTGCTTCTCGAGGAACCGCCGCGCCATGCGGGTCGAGGGGTGGATGCCGACGGTGGCGACGACGATGATCCCGGCGATGACCAGCCAGCCGGAGGCACCCCAGTTCATCGCGAGGAAGGTGTATAGCGCAGGCGCCCAGACCCGCCCGAGGGTGCCGCTCAGCTCGGAGGCACCCTGGTA
Source organism: Pedococcus sp. P2_E4 (assembly GCF_056403935.1). Taxonomy (NCBI): domain Bacteria; kingdom Bacillati; phylum Actinomycetota; class Actinomycetes; order Micrococcales; family Intrasporangiaceae; genus Pedococcus; species Pedococcus sp. P2_E4. The sequence continues at coordinate 62,032 of NZ_JBFUEO010000021.1, forward strand.
GGCGCCACGCTGCCGTGGGTCCATGAGCTCCGCCTCGAAGGACCAGCTGGCGGCCGACAGGTAGAGCTCAGCCCCCGTCACCGTGACGTGACCCAGCCAGACCAGCGCGATCGTCACCCAGCCGACGGTGTCGTGGGTCGCCAGCGTGATGAGGCAGGACACGACGAAGAACGACGACGAGAGCCGGACGGCCCGCAGCGCGGTCGGTACGTCCTTGACCCCGCGCGACGTCACCATCGGCAGGAAGATGCACATCACGGTGTTGGTGCCGAAGAGGAACGCCAGCAGCACCCGGGGGGCGTCGGTCCTCTCGACCAGCCACAGCGGGATGACGACGTTGAGCAGCACCTGGTTCGTCCAGAAGACGCCGCTGAAGAACTCGGTGAGGAGCCAGCCGGGGTTGCGGAGCGGGCCGGGCCCGGGGACCGTGACCGCCCGCTCCTCGGAGGTGCGCTCGTCGTGCGGCGCCTTCGGGAGGCGGCTGATCGCGAGGGCGTTGACGAGGAAGGCCAGGGCTGTGAACCACGGCAGCGCGTGCAGGACGTCGTTGGAGTGGAAGGCCAGGGCGATGCCGCCCAGCATCGAGCCGAGCGTGAAGCCGACGTTGAGGGCGGAGTACATGTACGCGCGCGACTTCACGCGCTCGTCGGGCGGGAGCACGTCGATCGTGTACGCGCCATACGCCGCGCCACCGAGCGCACCGATGACCTCCATGCCGACGGCCATCGTGACGTAACCCTGGAAGCCGGTGATGAGCGGCCACAGCGCGAACATCGCTGCCTGGCCGGTCGCGCTGACGGCCCACATCTTCTTCGGCCCGAAGCGGTCGACGAGCTTGCCCATCGGCAGTGCGGCAAGGAACGCAGCCACCCCCGCGATGGTCAGGCCGAGTCCGACCTGGGCGGCGGACAGCCCGACGATCTGGGTGAAGAACACCGCCGAGCCGGTCATGAAGGTGCCCTCGCCGAGCGCGAACAGCAGCGACTGCGCGGACAGCCGCCCCGCCAGGGGTGACGGGGGTCGGGCATGACGGACGACGGCTTCGAGGACCACCTGAAGATTCTCCGGATCCAGACCCCGGATGTCGCGTCAATTTCCGCGTTTCGGAGGATGTTTGCCCAGAGACCTGACGATGCGAAAAACCAAGCAGGGCATGGTAATCCCAAAGTTGCGTTCCCGCACGGCGAAGCCCCGGGGAGGTCATCCGTTCGGCCGGTGGCGACACGCGCGGCGGCGCTGCTCTACTGCACGAGGGAGTGGATCCCCGCTTCCGCGGGTATGGCAAAGGTCACCGAATGGCTGGTGGAGCCGGTAGGGCGACGGGGTTGGGTGCTGTCCTCCATGACGCGTCCGTCCTCAAGGCGATCCGCGGTGCCGATCGCCTGAAGCCGGGAGCGGTCCCCCGTAAGGGCGTGACCCTCAAGGCGGCCGAGGCGACCCGCCTGCTGCGCAGCGTCATCCGCTTCGTCGCGGACGTCCCGACCGACTCCTCCCCCATCGTGGTGTGGGAGCAGGACGGCAGCGAGCTCTGGGTCGACATCGGGACCGTCTCGCTCACCTGCATCCCCGGCGTCATCCGGGTCTCCGTCAAGGTGGGCTGCGACCAGCTCCCGGAGCCGGCCGTGATCACCGTGCCCTTCGGCGTGGGAACCCCCGAGGCGCCGACCGGTCTGGTGATGTCCAGCCTCAGCCGGCTCGACGGCCCCGAGGTCGTCACGGGACGCTGGACCACCGCCCTGACCGCCTTCGCGTGGGAGGCGATCCTGGAGCTGGCTCGCAGGATGTGCGCGGAGCTCGGCAAGGACGCTGCCGGGCTGCCCCTCATCCCGGGGTCGATAGCCGCCGGGTCCCAGACCTTGGTGCTGCAGCCGATGGCACGCAACGACCTCTCCGGATTGCGGCGCTGAGCGATGACTCTGACCCAGGACGGGATGGGCGCCTTCGGGTCGCTCGCTCAAGCCCTGGGGATCACCGACGGGTCAGGAGCCAACAGTGCGTGGTTCGGCGACCCGATGGGCACGTCGGGCAACACCCACGGGTTGACGACGATCCTCGCCGACACGGGGCAGCGCGACGCCCTGATCGCGTTCGTCGACGAGGCGCTCGGGCCGCCGGAGCTGCACCGCGAGGGTGAGCAGAAGTGGATCCCCCTGTTCAGCGAGTCGTCCCCGGCGATCACCGTGTATGCCGTCGTGGAACCCGTGCAGGGCGCGGTGCGGGTGGGCGTCGCCGTCGAGCACCGGGCAGGGGCCACCGCACCGACGGTCAAGACGACGATCCACGTCCCGATCTTCCACGTCCCCCGCAGCGGCCAGACCGACAGCCGCCCCACCGACGCCACCCTCCCCCGCTGGCTCCTCCTCGGTCGTCCCGGCGGCCGGATCTCCATCGGCGTCGAGGCCGACTTCGCGGACACGCCGCCGATCCCGGGCGAGGCCTACCTCGGGGGCGCCAGCGTCCACCTCGCCATCCCGACCACCGACACCGACACCGTCGGCTTCTCGCTCTCGCTCGTCGACCTCCAGTTGCCCGGCGCGACGGCCCCCCAGAGCCGCACCCTCGACCTCGACTCGCTGACCACGCTCGGCCCCGACATCCTCGAGTTCGTCGTCGGCATGGTGCGCCAGCAGATCGACGCACTCAACCCCGCCGACCCGGTGTTCCGGCACGTCATGGGCCTGGCCGGGATGTTCGGCCTGCGCGGTCCCACCGTGGGCGTGCCACCCCTGCCGATCGCCGACCTGACGACCCGGGGCCTGCCCGCGCTCGTCGAGTGGGTCGAGTCGATCCTCGAGGACGACCCCACCCTCGACGCGTGGCTGGCCGAGCTCGCCCGCCTCGTCGGCGGCACTCCCGATGCCGCGTCCAACTCCGTGGGCTTCGCCATCGGTCCCGCCACCCTCCGACTCGGGTTGCGGGTCACGCCCGGCACGGGCGGGCACCCGACGCTCGTGCCCTGGCTCGACGTGCGCTGGTCGCCGGCGCCGGGGACCGCGGACCTGACGGCGACCGTCGACCTCCTGCGGGCCGACACCGGCACCGGGTCGGTCACCGCCGTCCCGGGGCTGCGGGCCGAGGCGGTCTTCGGGTCGCAGGCCCACAGCGGCACACCGCTGCTGACCGGGGCGACCGCCGTCGCGGGTCTGCGGGTCGGCATCGGGCTGGACTCGGCGCGCCAGCCGGCCTTCACCCTGACCCTCCACGGGGTCGACCTCCCCGGTGGCATCCACCACGACCTGCTCGACCTCTCCTCGCCCCAGGCAGCCGTAGCCGCCGTCGACTCCGTCGTCACCTCGGCGCTCACCGCAGCCCTCGCGGCACTGGGAGGGGCCGAGGACGCCGTCGAACGGCTGCTCGGCATCGCGGCACCGGCCAACGTCACCGCCATCACGGCCTCGGCGCTCATCGCCGACCCGCTGGCTGCGATCAGGAACTACTGGCTCGACGTCCTGCAGACGCCGAACGCGATGGCCGACGTCCTGGGACGGCTCGCCGAGCTCCTCACCGGAGCCGTCCAGGTGCCGACCCAGACCGGCGACGCGGGCGACCCGTGGCGGCTCGACGTCGCCACCGGCGTCGGCCTGCGGGCCTGGCGAGAGACCGACACGACCCACGGCACCGACACCCTCGTCCTCGCGCTCGGCGCCGACGCGGCCCTGCCCGTGCTCACCGACCTCGAGGTGGCGGTCGGCGCCGACGTGGTCCTCCTGCGGGTCGAGCTCACTGCCGGGCACGTGTCCCTGGCCAGTGGCGCGAGCGCCACGGTCCAGCTCCGCCCCGTCGGCACCGACCCGATGACCCTCGACCTCGAGATCGCCAGGATCGCCTTCACGGGCATCGGCGTCGCGGCGACGTGGGCCCCGACCGCGGGGCTGGCCGCCCAGGTCCTGGGCAACGGGCTCACCGTCACGTACACCGACCCACGCACCCTCGTGCAGCGCGTGCACGGCATACCGCTGCCGCAGATCTCGCCCGCGGGAGTGGTGACGTTCACGCCCGACTGGGACGAGGTCGAGGGCCTGGTCACCGCCCTGCTCGGCACGGCTCGGTCCGATGTCCTCGGCACGCTCCTGGACCTCGTCGGCTGGCGCGGGACGGGTGCGCACCTGCGCCTGGGCGCGCTGATCGACGACCCCGGCACCGCCCTCGAGAGCTGGTTGCTCGACCTCGCTCTCGACTGCGCAAACATCCGGACCGCCCTCGGACCGGTCGCTCAGCTGCTCAGCGGCGGAGCGCTCGCAACGCCCCTTGGGGGCGGCCGCCCGGCCGATCCCTATCGGTGCCCGATCGCCGGCGAGCGCCGCGCGCCCGGCCTGGCCGTGTGGACCGTCCCCGGCTGCCCCGCCGTCTCGACGGCCGGCCCCGGTGGTCCCGGGTATGCCGAGCTGCTGCAGGGCTACGCGGTGCCCGACGGGCGGGCGGTCGCCGAGACGCTGCGCGCCGCCGGCGCGAGTGCGCCGGACCTGGCCGACCTGCTCGTGGGCCGGACCCGGCTCGGCGAGGGCATCGACTCCCTCGTCACCCGCTGGAAGGACACCGACGGCGTCGTCGGCGCGGTGGCACCAACCGGCGTGACCACGAGCGTCCTGACCGGCCTGTCGTATGCCGAGCTGGTCGCCCACGGGCGGACCGGCAGCTATGTCCTGGACGGCATCGGGGTCCCCGCAGACACCGTCGTGCACGTCGGTTGCGGGGCGGACTGGCTCACCGGCGTGCCGGGTGCCCAGGCGATCGACGCGACCGCGGTGACCCCCACGGCGATGGCCGAGTCGACGACGGGGCAGTGGTTCGTCCGGCTGCCGGCTCCTCCGTCCGTCGCCGCCGAACGACCCGACCACGACACGATCGCTGCCCTGGCGGGACGGCTGACCGCCGTGCTGGCCGCACGCACCGCCGACGTGGTGCTCGTCGGCTACGGCC